>CAYOVR010000116.1:0-3847 GCA_964407465.1 uncultured Candidatus Saccharibacteria bacterium | reverse complement strand
TTTAAATTCTTTTCAACGATGTTTTCGATTGGCAATCCATGACAGTCCCAACCCCAGCGACGTCGAACGAAACGGCCTTGCATGGTTTGATAGCGTGGAATAGCGTCTTTTATAGTTGAGGCTAAAATATGACCATAATGTGGAAGGCCTGTGGCAAAAGGTGGTCCATCAAAAAAGATGTACGGCTTCCCATCTTTGGTTTGTTCTAGAGACTTCTCAAAAACTTTATCACGCTCCCAACCTTCTAAAATAGTTTGTTCGAGTTTGTTGAAGTCTGGTGTATTTGATTGTCGTGGTTCGTCTGATTTATTGTCTGCCATATATTTTACATTTCTTCTGGAGCATCGATGCCCAGTACGTATAATCCGTTATTAATAACTTGGGCCGTTGCTGTAATTAACTGTAAGCGAAACGCTTTTAACTGTTCGTCCGTTTCTTGCATAACAGGTATGGCTTGATAGAAACTGTTAAAGCTCTGAGCGAGTTCGAATAAATAGTTACAAAGCAAGTTCGGCGTGTATTCAATCGTGACTGTCTCGAGAGTTTCTTGGAACTGCATTAGCTTGCGAAGCACAGCACTCTCTTGTTCGCTAATTGCAATACTTTGATCGAACAACTGAGAGATATCAATCTCATCACCTGCTTTGCGTTTAATTCCGTGAATACGAGCATGAGTGTACTGCAAGTAAGGACCAGTGTTCCCTTCAAAAGATATAACCTTAGCTGGATCAAAAACAATATCACTCTTCAAATTGTGAGATAACTGAAAATATTTAATAGCACCGCTAGCAACCTGCTTAGCAACTGACTCTTTGTCTTTTAGATCAGGGTTCTTTTCATTGATAATTCCCAAAGCCTTCTCTTGCACACTACGGATAAACTCATCAGCGTGGATTATCGTTCCTTTTCTGCTGCTCATTGCCCCCTCAGGAAGCTTCAGAAAACCATACGCAATGTGTACAGCATTTTGGGGCGCACTGATATACCCCATCAATTCCAATATTTTAAACGTCTGCGACAATTGATGTTGTTGGCGAACATCTACTATATATAATTGTTTTTCAAAACCCTGTTGCTGTCTGTATATATATGTAGCAAGGTCACGAAGCAAGTAAGTGGTCCCACTGTCGGACTTAATAACGACCGCAGTGCCTAATTTGTAATCCTCTAACGGCACAATCTGCGCGCCCTGTGATTCAACCAACAAACCCTTTTGTTTGAGTTCGTCTACAACAGCGGGCATTTTATCTTCGTAAAAACTTTCTGGCCAATCATGATCAGCCTTGCGCACACCGAGCTGAGAGTAAATGATATCGTACTCTTGCCAACTCCATTCCCTGAATTGTTCCCAGAGTTTTCGGTTTTCTGCATCACCCTGTTCAAGCTTCACAAATTCTTGCTTACCCTGTTCACGAATATCAGGGTTAGATTCGATCTCTGTATTAATTTGGACGTAAAGCTTATTGAGTTCGTCTATCGGATTCTTCTCGATCACACTAAAATCACCGTATTTTTTATACGCCAAAAGTAGCAACCCAAATTGCGTACCCCAATCACCGAGATGAGTATCAGACTCTGTTTTGTACCCTTGGGATTTCAAAAGCCGAAAAAGCGCGTCCCCCACCACGGCATTGCTAATATGTCCGAGATGCAAAGGCTTTGCGACGTTGGGTTGGAAATATTCAACCAATACCTTTTTCCCTTGTCCTGCAACTGAACTACCATACAACTCCCCCTGCTCAAGCACGTCTTTCATGTTTTGCAACAAGAACTCTTTCGAAACGGTAAAATTAATAAATCCACCGACGCTTGTGATATCAGAAAAGCGATGTTGGATATCAAAAGATTTTAATTCAACGGCGAGCTTACTTGCGATATCTTGTGGCGACTGGCCCAGTTGCTTAGCTAATCTAAGTGCGACGTTAGTAGCGTAATCACCGAACTGCGCATCCGGTACAGAAAGTTCAACCACAGGTAAAACCGACAGCTTTCCTGCTGTGTACATCTTTCCAAGAATATCTGAAAAAAGCGCATGTATATACTGCTTCATAGAGCTTTATTATACCACAAAGGCTAGAAAAATATAGTGCGCTTTGGCCTGCTCCACTCGACTTAAAATAAGTCTAAAATCAGTATGCTTCAAACAAAATCAATGCTAAAATATGGTCATGGTCCAATTTGCCGACAACCGAAAAGCCCGTTTTGAATACGACCTCAAAGATACGCTTGAGGCTGGTTTGATGTTAACTGGCGCCGAAGTTAAATCGGTCAAAGATGGTAACGTCTCACTCAAAGGCAGTTATGTCACAATCCACACAAACGGCGCATACTTACTTAATGCTCACATCGGCCCTTACAAATACGCAAAAAATGAAAACTACGATCCCACTCGCACTCGTAAAATTCTTCTCAAAAAAGCAGAGATCAATCAACTCATCGGCAAAGAAAAAGGCACAACGATTGTTCCTTTAGAAGTTTACGCTGGTAAAAACGGAAAAATCAAAGTTAAGATTGGTGTTGGACGTGGGCGCAAAAAAGAAGACAAACGCGAATACATCAAAAACCGTGATGCCAAACGCGAAGCCAAGTCTCATGAAAATACATAAGGACTTTCTCTATCTCGGCGCTATTATTATTCTGCTCGGCCTGTGCGGGCAGTTTTATTATGATTTTCACTATCGTCCCCGTCACGATATTTCCGTCTACTATAATAAAGATATTCAAGCGAACGAGAAGATTAACGCTGTCATTCGTGATGCCGATGAATTCGTCTATTTCGCTATCTATACTTTCACCAAACCTGACATCAAAGACGCGCTTCTAGGCGCCAAGCATCGAGGCGTTGATGTTCGTGGCGTAGTGGATGGTGAACAAAGCGAGCGAATCGAAGAACAAAAGAAAATCATCAACGAACTTAAAGCCGCTGGCATTCCTATCGCCTTCGATGACCACAGTGCGATCATGCATTTAAAAACCATAGTCACAGAAAAAGAATATGTCACTGGTTCATACAACTGGACTAAATCTGCCACAGACTCTAACGACGAAGTTATTGAAATCGGCAGTGATGATAATGTCCGTCGTGACTACCAACGCGTGCTTGAAAAACTTTTTGATCTCTATTTCAAAGAATAATCGCAAAAGTATGCTATAATAATCTATATGGAAACATTTCTAAAAGCGGATATCTTCTTTTTCGTCACCACCATCGCTGTGGTCTTACTCACGATTATCCTATCGATAATCATGTTCTATCTAATTAGCATCTTGCGCTACATTCGACACATTTCGCAAATTGCTAAAGATCAGGCGGAAGAGCTAAGCGACGATATAGATGATCTTCGCGAAGAAATTAAAACCAAAGGGGCGAGTCTTGCGAGCATCTTTGATTTTATGGGTCACTTCACTCGCAAACGAGCTTCCGGAGGAAAGAGAAAAAAATAACTAACAGAAAACAATATGAAAAAATCACAAAAGAAAGCCATTGCTATTGGTAGTGGTGTTGCAGCCTTAGCTGCAGCTGCAGCGGGTGCCTACTTCTTTACCGGTAAACGTGGAGTAAAGAATCGTAAGAAAGTTGCTGGTTGGGCAAGCAAAGCCAAGCGCGAAGTTATGTCTGAAATGAACAACATGGAAAAAGTTTCCAAACAAACTTACGACAAAACTGTCGACAAAGTTTTGAAGAACTACAAATCCATGAAGAACGTTGATGCCAAAGAACTCATGGATATGGCCAAGGAACTTAAAGGCCACTGGAACTCAATTTCATCTGAAATCAGCAAAGTACGAAAGAACGTTGTAAAGGTTGTACCTAAGGTTGCTAAGAGCGTCGCCCGCAAAGTTGGCG
>CAYOVR010000115.1:0-3948 GCA_964407465.1 uncultured Candidatus Saccharibacteria bacterium | reverse complement strand
AATAAATTCGCCCGCTCCTCGTTCGATTTAGCAAAGCTAAATCTCACTTCAAACTTTTTATAGTTTATCACTGTTTTTTCGTTCAACGCAAGGAATCGATTATTACACGATTGTCTAGAAAAAAAGCCAAATCTTAGGTATACTATAGGAACGATAATTCGTAAAAATTTCGATGCCAAAACGTAAACCTATGAAAAATGATTTCTTTGATTCCGATGATGCGGAACAAATGAAAACCACCGGTCCAAAAGTCACGGTCATTGTCCCCCAAGATCGTGAAAAATCACTTCTGCCCCCAAAGCCCTCAACCGGCAAACGGATTTTGAAAGGCTTTTTAATTTTAATGACTCTTGCCGTACTAGGCGTTGGTGGTTTTGCCATTGTTCGAGCCACCGACTTAACCAACAAAATTTTTGTCGGTGAAAAATCAAGCTTTTACAGCAAACTTAATCAGTTAGTACGCAGTGCTACCGGTCGTGACATCCAACTTATTGGTGAAGGTGATGGCCAAGTAAACATATTATTACTGGGAATAGGTGGAGCAGGTCACGACGGAGGCTATCTTTCTGACACCATGATCCTTGCTCAAATAAGACCTGAGGACAAAAAAGTCAGCCTAATCTCCATCCCCCGCGACTACTTGGCCGACCTTGGTCCAGCGCTCGGTCAACGCAAAATCAACGCTGCGTTCGCAGAAGGTTACAACAAAAACAAAAACTTTAACGATGGTGGTAAAGCCGCAATCGCCGCAGTTGAAAAAATATCTGGCCTTAAAATCCCCTACTTCGCCGTTGTCGACTTTGCCGGCTTTCAGGAAGGTGTTGATGTTATCGGCGGGGTTGATATTGATATTGAACGAACCTTTACTGACTACAGCTATCCAGACAACAACGAAGGTTATATACCAGCAGTCACATTTAAAGCTGGGGTTGAGCACATGAACGGCAAACGAGCTTTAATCTTCGCCCGATCTCGTCATGCGGCAGGACCGGAAGGTAGTGACTTTGCTCGCAGTGCCCGCCAACAAAAAGTTATGCAAGCCGTGAAAGATAAAGCTACTAGTCTTAACGTAATTACTGACAGCGGTAAACTCAACGAACTAATTACTGTACTCGGAAATCATTTTCACACCAACATCCAACTCGATGAGATGCTTAAACTTTACGGCTTAAGTAAAGACTTCGGTCAAGAAAGTATTGTCTCCCTTAATCTTGACCCTTCAACGAATTTAATCTGTCCAGAAATCTTACAAAGCAATGGAGCTTATGTGCTTTCACCTTGCCCAGGTAAGAAAAATTCAGACATCCAAAATTTCTTCAAAAATAGTTTCGACTCAGCTCAGGCCCAAGCTCAACAAGCAACTATCTGGCTCGCTGACAGCACTACCGGCGAAAAAAATTACAATGCTGCGGAAAAAGAACTCAAAGCTTTGGGACTAACTGTTTACAAAGTTACATACAGCAGTACTCCAATCTCTAAAACTGTTTACTATCAAGTTAACGATAAACCTGGCCCAGCTGAAATGATCCAAAAAGAGTTTGGCGCAAGCAAAGTAACCCTACCTCCATCAGGTATTAAAATAGATAAAAGCAAAGTCGACATTTTAGTCATTATTGGAACTGATTATGTCGCCCCTCAGGGCACGGTCCAGTCTGCAACAACTAAAGCTCCAACGACACCAACACCAACCGTTCCAACAACAAAACCTACCACCCCAACCACTCCCCCTACCCCAAAAACTCCCACCCCAACGACACCAAAAGCCACTCCATAAAAGGTTGAATTTTAGCGAGAATAGTGCTATCATAAACAATTATGTCATTACCAATTGTCGCTATTGTTGGTGAGCCGAATGCCGGCAAATCTACCCTGCTCAATAAGATTGCAGGGAAGCCTTTAGCTGTAACCTCAAAAGTTGAAGGTACGACTCGCGATCGCCAATATATGGACACTGCCTGGAACGGTGTTGAGTTCACTCTAGTCGACACAGCAGGTATCACTTTCGGCAACATGCAAGAGCTTGAAAGCGCCATTACTCATCAAATCGATATTGCTGTTCAAGAAGCTGACGTCCTATTATTTGTGGTTGATGGCCGTCGCGAAATCGAATCACTCGATCGCAAAGCTCTATTGAAATTCCGCAAAACCAAGAAGCCTGTGATTCTTGCTGTTAACAAACTCGACTCTCCAAAACAGCTGTTAGAAAAAGTTGAAGGTTTCCACGCGCTTGGTATAAAAAATATTCATGGCATCTCAAGTATTAACGGTCGTGGTATTGGTGACTTACTCGACGAAGTTGTTAAAGTTCTTAAGAAGACACCGCAAACTACGGAACCAAAACCAGAAGGCATCGCTATTAGCATCGTTGGTAAACCTAACGTTGGTAAATCTAGCTTGCTTAATCGAATTTTACACGAAGACCGTGTGATTGTTTCAACAATTCCTGGGACAACTCGCACCGCAATTGATACTCATATTCAAATCAAAGGCGAACCTTACACCTTTATTGATACAGCCGGGCTCAAACGCAAAATCCATCGCCAAACTCTTCCTGATATATATAGTGGGTTCCAAACCTTTAAAGCTCTTCGTCGTAGCGACATCGCTATTTTAGTTATCGAAGCCAACGAAGACATTACTAAACAAGATCAACATTTAGCCCAAGAAGTTATGGATATGGGCAAAGGCTTGATTATCGCTGCCAACAAAATGGATTTATACGATGGCGATGAAGATAAGCTTCGCGATTATATTAGTTTTCATCTTCCCTTCTTGTGGATGTCACCGATGTTCTTCATATCCGCCAAAGACAATACTGGTATTGATGAGATGCTCGAATCGATCAAACAAATTTATATTAATCGTCACAAGGAAGTGGTTCGCGAAGACTTGGAACACTTACTAACCAAAGTCTTGAAGAACAACCCACCAAAACTTTTGCGTGATCAGAAGAAACCAAAAGTCTTTGGGCTCAAACAACTCGCAACCAATCCACCGATGTTTGAGTTACTGGTTAACTATCCTGCGGCGATCTCAATGCAGTTCCGTAACGCCGTGAAGAATCGAATCGTCCGCGACATGGAACTCTGGGGCACACCTATTAGTTTGAAAATCCGCGGTAAAGACAAGAGCTAAAAAAAGTCCTCTACACAGAGGGCTTTTATCTTGTGCGATAGCCAATCTTTTTTGACTTTGATTTCTTTGAGGGTAATTGTTTTTTGATCAGATCAAATACAACTACAAAATTAGAATGCGTGTCGTGAATATGCTTATCAAGTTTCTTTGCCAACTCTTTATGAGCTGCCAAGATAGATCGTAAACGCACAAAAGCTCTTACCACTTTAATACTTGCTTCCACTGCGATCTTACTATTAAGCACTGAAGCTAACATGACCGCACCATGCTCAGTAAAAGCGTAAGGAGAGTACCTAACATTACGGTTAGATGCGGTCGCAATTTGCGACCGCTGAAATGGACCACTTGAGGTCGCAAATTGCGACCTCAAGTTTTCAACCTCTGACTGACTCAATTGAAACATAAAGTCTTCAGGAAAACGGTCACTATTTCGCTTAACTTGTTCATTTAATCGCTTGGTTGTAACACCATATAAATCAGTTCAAGATAATCTAAAGATTTCTTGCTATAATACCCCTATGAAAATAATTATCGGTCTTGGAAATCCTGGAGAAAAATATACTCATACCCGCCACAACGCGGGCTTTTTGGCTTTAGACTTTTATATGAAGGATTTACAAGTCATCAATTTCGCTAGTAAATTTGATGCTCAAATCTGCGAACTTCAAAACGATGGCAACAAGATCTTCTTTGTGAAGCCTCAAACGTTCATGAACAAGTCAGGAAACGTTGTTCGAGAGCTGGTTCAGTTCTACAAACTCGATGCGACAAAAGATATCTTAGTAGTCCACGATGAAAAAGATTTACCACTCG
>CAYOVR010000114.1:0-3954 GCA_964407465.1 uncultured Candidatus Saccharibacteria bacterium | reverse complement strand
TTCGCGAATCTTTTCTGGTTTGATCATAAAGCTCGTAATGCGTGGAGCGTATGGAGACAGGTCTGGACGAGGTTCGGACAACGCTTCGCGCATCTTTGTTAAGATGTGCATACGAGCTGGCTTAGCTTGATTCAAGGCAATCTCTAAAATTTCAGCGGTTAAGCCTTTAACTTTGATGTCGAGCTGAAGAGCTGTGACACCTTCATCGTTACCAGTAACTTTAAAGTCCATGTGGCCATTAAAATCTTCAATGCCAGCAATGTCTGTTAAAACTTTAAAGCGGCTTGGATTTTCTTCATCCATCACAAGACCCATAGCACAACCACCGATGACATGCTTGATTGGTACACCAGCGTCCATCAACGCTAAAGTGCTACCACAAGTGGAAGCCATCGAAGTTGAACCATTGCTTGAAAGAACTTCAGAAACCAAACGCATGGTGTAAGGGAAACCTTCTTGCTCTGGTAACACAACTTCAACCGCGCGTTCAGCTAATGCTCCATGACCAACTTCACGTCGGCCCGGGCCACGGTTAGGAGAAACTTCACCAACGCTGTATCCAGGGAAGTTATAGTGATGAATATATCGCTTAGTGCGACCTTCCATTGGGTCTTCCATGCTATCGAGAATTTGTTCATCGCCTTTGCTACCTAAAGTTACAGTAGTTAAAACTTGAGTTTCACCACGAGTAAACAAAGCAGAACCGTGAGTTCGTGGCAGAACACCAACCTGAGCGGAAATTTTGCGAGTTTCATCGAGCTTACGACCGTCAACGCGACGTTCGTTGTCGAGAATCTGTTTCTGTTGATATTTCTTCAAAACTTTATCAACGGCATCTGTAGCTTCGCTTTTTACATTGACACCATCAAGTTCACCGATATGCGCAATGACATCAGCTTCAAGTTTACGAGTATTTAAATCACGCTCTTCTTTAGTAGGAACGTAAATTGCTGCGTCGATTTTTTCTGAAGTTAGAAAAGCTTTAACTGCTGTCATCACTTCAGCGTTGATTTCCTTAACAGTTGGCTGGAGTTTTTCTTTACCAACTTGCTTGCGGAATTCTTCCTGAGTTTCAACTAAAGTTTTCAAGAATTTCTGAGCAAACTTTACGCCTTCAATAATTTCAGCTTCGGTAACAAGCAAGGCTCCTGCTTCAACCATAATGATATGGTCGGCAGTACCACAAACAACCAAATCCATAGTGCTTGTTTCGCGCTGTTCAATGGTTGGGTTTACCACGTATTCACCGTTGATTTTACCAACACGAACACCAGCGACTGGACCATCAAATGGAATGCTGGAAACTGTTAAAGCCATGCTTGCAGCGTTAACTGCAACCATGTCTGGATCATGAATACCATCGATGCAAAGCACAGTGGTCACAACTTGAACATCATTACGCATGCTTTCCGGGAACATTGGACGCAAAGTACGATCGATAACTCGACCGGTTAAAATAGCGTCATCGGTAGCACGACCTTCGCGCTTAACCCAACGACTCCCTTTGATTTTTCCTGCCGCGTACAATCTTTCTTCGTAATCAACTAGAAGTGGGAAATAATCGATTCCGTCTCTTGGATCACTTTTCATAACTGCTGTAGCGAGAACAACTGTGTCCCCTAGTCTTGCTAACACTGCACCATTAGCTTGCTGAGCAAGCTCACCGGTTTCGAAACTAATAGTTCCTTCCCCGATTTTCGTTTCTATTGTTTTTGGTTCCATTGCTGGTTCCTTTTTCTTTCCAAACAGTGGGATGTGCATCGTTATTTCCTGAGTTCATCAAAGGAGCAAGGGTCCTGTAATAAACTCAGACAATAACCACTTACACCGTTGGAAAATTAATGACAAACAGGGGCCAGAGAACAATTCGGCAAAAACCGAACTATTCTCCAGCCCCGTCTATAAATTAGGTTGTGAGATCTTTCTTCAATTTCATCTTATCAGCGATTTTTTCGTAGCGCTTTTGGTCTTCGCCCTTTAAGTAGCGAAGTAAGCGACGACGATTACCAACCATCTTCAGAAGTCCGCGACGGGAATGATTGTCTTTGCGGTGAATCTTCAAATGATCGGAAACTCGCTTGATCTCTTCTGTCAAAATCGCGATCTGAACTTCTGGGCTACCAGTATCGTCCTTATGGGTACGATATTTCTTGATCAAATCGTCTTTCTCTTTGTTTGTTAACATATTGTCCTTTCTGCACGTCCTAGGCTGTTAACTTCCTAGTCGTGGATTAATGTAGCTACATTATACCGCATTTGCCTTGGGTTGCGCAACGTTGACAAAAACACATATTTACACTATAATGCCAAATCACTTGAGTGATGTATTCAGATAGTTACTCAAGAGATTCGATATACCAGAAGGAGCACGGAGGGCTCATGTTGAAAGAGTACGACTATCCCGAAGATGACCATGCCGATTTTGCTGGATGCCATGCGGACTGTGATTTCGAGTTTCAGTCCAAGTTGGACGGCAAGCCGCTAACCGTTCATGGCACCATGGGGTACCAGTTGAGGGACGACATGCCCGCAGGCACAACCTGCGTGCGTTGTAACAAGCCAGACCCCGACGGCCACCACTTCGAGTGCGGTTACATCGTTTACCGGGTCGAGGTCAATGGCATCACTCAACGGAAGCGGAGCCAGGACACCAAGAGAGTGGCCAAGCTTCTCAGGGCAATCAGCGCCGACAAATTCGTAACGTGTTCGAACGACGATTGCTACGATGAGCACTGTGACAACCTCATCGAGGAGTTCGCGGCCGGCTGAAGGACCCAAACAAGGAGAACACCGATCTAACATCGGCCTTCTACCATGGGCGGACGAATCACAACGATGTGATTTGTCCGCCCTCTTTATTTATCCAAATATTTTACAAAAGCTTCAGCTGCGTTGTACCCAGTCAAACTTTCAAAATTTTTCAAACCAGGCCATCGATTTACTTCAAGCACAAATAAATTTCCATCAAAGTCTTCGAGAATATCAACTTTCGCTAATTCCCTACCCAAAAGCTTAGCTGACATTTCTGCGATCTCAACAACCGCTGAACACTCCTCTATATTTAAAGTTCGATGTTTTTGGAAATTCGGCATGAACGTTTCTTCGTTTGTTTCAAGTCGCAACACAACGGGCAGACTTTTGTAACCGACTGTTATCACTTTGTATTCGTATTTCGCTTTGATAAACTCCTGAGCAAGTAACTCATCTTTTGAAAGCTGCCCTAAAACTTTTTGAACATGCGTACCATCATTAACTAGATGAACTTGTTTTCCACCAAAGCCATAAATCCATTTAAGGATATATGGAAAAGGTTTTTTGTTATCTAAAAATTTACAAGTTTGAGGAATTGGAATACTAGCTTCACTTAATCTCCTATAAATTTCACCTTTCCCCACGCCAATCCCCTCTACTATATTAGCGTCGACTACTCTCTTCCCTACTTCTGCAAAATGCCGCGCCAAAACCACGGCTTCGTGAAAATATGGATAACCCTGCCTAACGTACAAGGTTTCGTACTTATCGATGTCTATTTCAAAATTATTAGCAGCCAATTCCTGAATATCAAAACACTCGACCTCAACCGAGGCCTTTTTAAATTCTTCTAGCAAACGCTGAGTGGCGTATACTTCTTTTGGACTTATCAAGAGAATCATATCTAGGAGCATAACGAAAAATGTTCTATACTACCAGTGTCGTACAATCAAAGCCCATGAAACAAAAAACACAACTTCATAAATACATTCAGGACTTTTTAGAGCACTGTGAGATCGAAAAAAATCAAAGTCCAAAGACAATCGAGAACTACAAACACTATTTAGAGCGGTTTGCCGATTTTTGCGCGGATAATAGCGTCAGTAAGCCTGAGCAAATTAAACTCGATACTATTCGTCAGTACCGCCTCTATATTAATAGAATTCGAGATGATCACGGCAAACCTCTTAAACTCATTACTCA
>CAYOVR010000113.1:0-3970 GCA_964407465.1 uncultured Candidatus Saccharibacteria bacterium | reverse complement strand
CGAGGACATTCTCGCCGGCAAGATGGCGCTCGCCCAGGAGGTTGTCGACTATGCCCAGTCGATCGCACCCGTCGACAGCGGCGACTACAAGGCCGGCATCCGCGTGCGTCGCTACGGCAAGTCGGGCGTCGGCATCGAGTTCTCCGATGACGCAAGCTCGTTCGTCGAGTATGGCACCGAGGACACACCCGAGTTCGCCGTGATGCGCAAGTCGATCGAGCACTTCCAGAACCGATGACGACCCCGCTCTCGGCCTACGCGCCCGAGGACATCACCACCGCCCTCATCGCCTGGCTGACCCCACTGCGCCGCACGTCCGACAGCCGCGCCGCGTCCGACCCGCTGCCCTTCACAGTCGTCGAGCACATCACCGGTACCGAGGACGCGGACATTGGCACCGCCGACCAGGTGGTGTCGGTCCACACCTTCGTGGCCAAGACGGCCGGCACCACGGTCCTGCGTGACGAGACGACCAAGACGCACCGTCGGATGCTGCTGCTCAACGACATTCGCCGCATCACCATCGGCGCCCGCACGATCGGCGTCGCCTACGTCGAGGTGGTCGAGCCACCGGTGCCGGTCTATTACTCCGATGTCGTGCTCAGAAAAGTGGGCAGATATCGGATTGGCCTCCCCTACGTCGCGGTGTAGTCGCCCACTACCGCCGCACGCGAGCCCCTGGTGAAGACACCGGGGGCTCGTTGCATTTCGCCCAGTCCATATCCGCCGGATGTCGTCCGGCTCAACCCTTTTCCGAAAGGACACCCGTCACATGACGATTCCTGATACCGGCACCGACTGGGTTGGCGCCGGCCTCTCGCTGCGGGCTCCCGAGAGCCTACGCCGTGGCACTGGCGTCGCGGTCCTGGCGCGCGATGCGCGCGGCTCCGCAACCGATGTCTCGCCGCACAACGAGGACGGCTCGATGCGCTGGTCCCCGTTCGCGGCCGACGGCGATCCGCGCGACGACCTGCTGTCGATCATCAAGCCAGATGGCTACTTCCAGCCGAACCCCGAGCCGAACGAGGGCTTCATCAACCTCGGCGCGTTCAAGGATGGTGACGGCCCGTCGTGGAAGCCGAAGATCACCAACGACCACTTCATGATCCTCCAGTCGACCGAGCCGTACGCGAGCGACATCACCGAGCAGTCCGAGCCGTTCAGCGTGACGCCGGTCGACACCGGTACGCCGTGGGTGCAGCGGTTGCGCCTCAATCGGCCGTTCACCGATGTCGACGGCAACTCGCTGATCGAGGACTCGGGGCTGCAAAACGCGGTGTTCGCCCGGCTGGTCACCAACGCCAACCCCGGTCGGCAGTTCCTGTTCTTCCGTAGCACCGAGTGGGGTGGCCTGCCGGTCTACTCCTGCGACGTGATCGCGCTGGCCCGCCTCGATGATCTCGGCAGCTCCAAGATGGACAAGAAGGACTCCGAGGCGTCCGAGCTGACCTACCTGCCGGTGGCCGACGGTCGCTGCATGGCGTTGCAGGATGGCGTGTATCAGCCGGTCAAGATGTACCGGATCTGGAGCGGCGCCGGCTACACCGCGTTCGGCGGCCTGCCGGTGTTCGGCGGTTCCGCGCCGGTCGCCACCGCCACCACCGCGCTGCACGCCACCCTGGCGTTCACCGAGCCGACCGGCCCGTCGGACCCGTGGACCTACAAGGTGCAGCAGTCGACCGACGGTGGCTCGACGTGGGGCTCGGCCATCACGCCGTCCGACGTCTCGGTGTCGACAGGCACCGTCACCCTGGCGTTCGCCGCCGTGGCCGGTGCGAGCAAGTTCCGCGCGGTGGCCACCGGCACCAACGGCGCCTCGGCGAACACGGCGAACTCCAACAGCGCCACCATCGCCGCGTCGTAACGAGCCCCTGCCGAGCGCGCGTTTGGGCGCGTTCCGCGGCCGTCCTGGGCGGCGCGCGCTCGGCAGGTCTCAACCTTCCCCACGCCCAGGGAAACGCCCACTGCCCGAAAGGAATATGCCCATGTCTGAATCAGGAAAGAACGACAAGCCCAAGGATCTTCCGACCAAGAGCCCCACAGCGGCAGCCGAGGCGCGCGAACAAGCACAGTCCTACGAAAGCCTGTTTTCACCGACCCTGTTGACGTTCGACGACGGCAGCGTCATCAGCATCCCGCCACATCCGTCGTTGCGGATGCTCGATGATGACGCTCTGGAAGCCTGGGATGCACTGCAATTCGAGGCTGAGACCTACGATCGCCACCCTGATGAGGATGTGTCTGAGCAGAACGTCTACGACGCCAACGGAAACCTTGTCACCACCTTGCCACCGACGACCCGCAAGGGTGATCTGATCGGCCCGCCGTATCGCAAGGGTGGCGTACCGATCTCGCCGCCGTGGGAAGTTCGCACCGCCCAGGCCGCGCTCGGCGAGAAGGAATACGAGCGGCTGCGTAACGGCAAGTTCGACGGCCAGCGTGGCGGCGCCCGACACGTTTGGAAGGTCTGGAACAAACAGGGATTCGAGTTGGCCGAACGGCGGGCCGCCGATCCCAAAAGTAATGGCGGCAGTGTGGATCTGGCGCCAGTTTCCGAAACAGATCGCGCGGGATCTGCACCGCTTCCACCAACTACGGATAGCTGATTGGCACCGCGGCGCCCGCGACGCAGACGGTCGCCTGATCCTGAGCAGCTACGAACTGCTGACCTATGTCGAATATCTCGACGACGAGAGCGCGTTCAAGACCGACGCCGAGCGTGGCGGTCACTGGCCCGACTGGAAACAAATGCTCGCCGAAAACGTGAACGAGTCCTACCGGATGCGCTCGACGTACGCGGCGGTCAATTCCGAAGGTGGAGACGCCGCATTCGACACGTCCGATTTCGAGTTCGTCGACCCGGTGGAACGTGAGCGCCGCGCCAAGGCCGATACCGCCAAGGCTGAATCAGATGCTAAGTCGCAATCCGCATTTGAGACAAAGTTGGGTTACACGCGATGACCGAAGGGAGGTAGACCGTGGCACCACTTCTCGCAGAAGTCGAAGTAGCCCTCAATGAACGGTCCTCCCGGTCGGTAGCTGATCAATTGGTGGGGGATTTCAAAAAGGCGGGCGCGGTCGCCGGTCGGGAGTTCCGTAGCGGCCTGTCTGACTCCATGACCAGCTCGCAACTCAACGCCTTCACGTCCTCATTCGCCGGGTCGGTTGCGCCGCAGTTCCAGCGACATGGACGGCAGGCGGGTGAAGCGTTCGGCCGGGGCTTTGAGTTGTCGGTCGGCCAGATAGTCACCCGCGTCGTCACCTCCCTCGGCCTAGCCGGTGCGGCGTCGGCGGTGCTCTACAAGGGCTTTGAGCGTTACGAGGCCATCGATGCGGCGAAGAACCGTTTGGATAGCCTGAACCGGACGATGGCCGGCACCGGCCGGGCCGCGCTCGATGTCGGTCAGGTGATGGATACCGTCACGAAAACCGTTGAGGGTACGCCGTTCGCGCTCGATCAGGCGTTCTCGATCGCCACCCGCGCACTGGCCACCAATACCGGCGACCTCAAACGATTTATGACCGATGTTGCCGACGCGGCGGGATTCGCGGGAACAGACATCGGACGTATCGGCGAGGCGTTCCTCGACGTTGCCAACCAGGGCAAGGTGTCGATGGAACAGCTCGGCAACCAGTTGCAGGACATCCCGATCCAAGCGTGGCTGGCCGAAACGATGCACAAGTCCAGTGCCGAAATCTCTGAGATGATCAGTCAGGGCAAGGTCGGCCTCGAAGACCTGATGCGCACTGTCGAGCAGCACGCTCCAGGGTTCGCCAAGGCAGCCGGCGACACGGTGCAGGGTGCAGTGTCCAACATGCAGACGGCCATCGCCCGGCTCGGCGCGAATTTCCTGAGCGCGGTATTCGGGCAGCCGACCGAGGACGGCAATGAACTCGTCAACGTCCTCAAGACATTGCAGGAACGCATTGACGAAGTCGGCCAATGGGTGACCGCACATCAGAACGACAT
>CAYOVR010000112.1:0-3984 GCA_964407465.1 uncultured Candidatus Saccharibacteria bacterium | reverse complement strand
CTTTCAAACCTTTTGATTCGGCGGTCAGTGTCGGTGTCGCCAGATGGTCCACAGCAGTTCGGCGAGAACCCCGGCGGTGAAGTCGGCGGCGAGGACGAGGGAGACCAGGGCGAGCATGGCCGCGTCGACCATCAGAAGCCGAGCGGGTCGTCGAAGAAGCTGGTGGCCCAGATCAGGGCCACACCTGCGGCGAGACCGGCGACGGTGACGGCCAGCACGGTGAGAGCGGATCTCATTGCGGGACTTCGGGGATGGGTGTTCCTGGCTTCGGGTCCAGGTTCAGGGGCACGCACCCGCATTTGATCGCTGCTGCCGCCTGCAACTGTTGTTCGAGCGCGGTGTTGCGGGTCTCCAGCTCGGCGATGGTCCGTCCGAGCCGGTCAATGACGAGGAGCAGTCCTGCTGCGTCGCCTACCATGTCGCGACCGCCGCACGCTTCCATGTGTTCGCCGCCGTGCATACGTAGACGTAGCCGCTATCCCATTCGACCTGCCCAGCGGCTCCCGCTGCGCTCGCCGATGCCGGGGCGTTGCCCGGGGTGATCTTCGGGCTCGTCAACGTCTTGAGCGTCAGTGCCTGAGTGCCGGTGAGGGTGACGACCTCAACACCGTTGGCCTGAACCACACCAGTGCCCTTGGATTGCAGGTTCAGGTGATGATTCGTGTCGGCGCCGGCAGCCGAGATGCGGGGTGTTTGGCCGGTCGCGGCGTAGATTCCGACTCCCCCGGTTCCCTTGGGGGTGAGGTACATCGAGATGTTGGTGTCCGCGCCGACCGCTTCCAGGGAGGGTGGCGAGCCAGCGGCCTGGTTGCGCGCCTGGAGGTAGTTCACGGCGCTGGCGGTCGCCGCGACCGCTAGCGCATTGTTTCCGTTGCTGTCCATGATCGAATTGACTTTGGGATAGCTCAGGGTCTTGTTGCTCAGCGTTTGCGTGCCGGTCAGTGAGGCGAAGTCGGCCCGCGAACTAACCCATGTTCCCGGTGTTCCAGCGGACACACAGATCCACCCCTGGGCGTCGCTACTGGTCGCCGCCGCGGAGTTGATCGCATAGTCGCCCTGGGCATGAGTCCCCACTGTCGGCGCGGCCGCCGCCCAGAACAGTTTCTTACCCGATGCAGTGAAGTGGATGCCATCTACCAGCTCCGACGCCGAGGGCACGGTCGGCACGCTGCCCGTGTTCCAGGTGTACCCGGCGATGCTGGCGCCTTGGTCGACGAAGAACCCTGTCGCTAGGGCGAGTGGGATGTCCACCCAGTGGGTGTAGGTGCCGGCCGCTGTGCCGCGGTAGATGCGGAGCGTTGCGGGAGCTGTCGGCATGTAATAGGTGAGGTTGACGCCACCCTTGCCCGAGGTGAATGCGGCTGAAGTTTCTGCCGTCAACGCGCTCTTGAGCCCGGCGGCGTCGATGATGTGGGCCGCGTAGTAGTAGGTGTTTCCTACGGTCAGGTTCGATGACCAAAAGTTCTGGCTGGCCGCCGTTGCGGCCAGGGTTGGGGTGCCGCCTTTGCGGAGGGCAACGGTGCCCGCGGTGGGCAGCACTTCGTAGTAGCTGCCGGTGAACTTGATCGTGGTGTCGCCAGCGAGGAGTGCGCGCACCGCCGCGGACTGCAACGTCGTGTTCAGTGCGCTGTATCCCGACGCCGTGACGCGGATGCCCTGGAAGTCGGCGACCGCGCCGCCTCCACTCGGGCCGCCGGACGGGTAGGTACCCTCCCTGGCGCTCTTTGTCCGAACAGATCCGCCCTGGCTGAGTGTCTTGATGTCCAGGGCGGTTCCGCCGAGCGCGTAGTAGGTGGATGCCGGCCCTTCGAGGCGGGTGATGAACCGGGCGGCCTCGTGGATGGTGAGATTGGTGCCGTAGTAGTTGGTACCGGTGTCGTCAATCTGAATGAAAGGTGCAGCGGTGGTAGGGAAATACGCCCCGGAGACAATGTCGACACGCGACGCGGTGATCTGAATTTTCGGCGTCGTGTCGCCCTCGACCTTGAAACCTTCGAGGTGGCAGTCAACGAAAGACACGTCGCTGTAGGCGATCTTGTAACTGCCGCAGATGCAGCCGCGGATTTGTGCCCCGACGGCGCCACGCAAGTTGATCAGGTTCTCGCCCACATTCGCGTGAACCTGGTCGTAGATGTGACCGTCGCCCACGTCGACACTGGTGAACGCCCACCCCCCGGCCGTCTGGGCCTCCACTGAGATGTTTTCGGCATGGGTCATGTCGGCGTACCCGGTTGAGTAGAAACCGTTGTACAGCGAGGCGAGAACCATGTTCTTGGCTTTGATGCTGCGTTGGTGCAGCTTTATGAACGATCCGTTGGTGGTGCCCATGACACCGGAGCCCGATACGGTGAAGTTCTCGCAGATCACCTTCGGGTGGTGATGGTACGAGCTGGTGTCGTTGGTGGAGTTGGCGATCAGCAGGTAGTCGCCGGTCGTCATTCCCAGGGGGAAGAAGACACGGCTGCTTTTCCCCGCGCCGGTAAAGCGGTAGGTGAATTTCCGCTTGTCCTGCAATCCGTTCCGACCAGCCGGCAGGTTCGCATCGTTGAGGGCGACGTTCTTCGCGTTGGCACGCCAGTCACCGGGTGGGATGTAGCAGACGCCGTTGCCGGCTTCCATCGCAGCAACCACCGCGGCCAGGTCGAACTCATAACCCGAATACGTAATGTCCGTGGTGAACGGCGTAGTGATGTAATCGCGGACATCAACCGTCTTGATTCGGTCGACAACGTCGCGCTTCGTCCACAACGGGTTCAAACGTGTCCGGCGCTTCACGTTCACGACGACACCGCCCCGCGAATCACGATGGCGACCGACGTTGCCGCCGAGGCATACCCGGAGATGAAGTCACCTGGCCCGAGGAACCCGACCAGTTCATCGACTGGGCTGGACTCGTTGGGGTCCAGGGGGATGATCGCCACCCGGTTGGCCGCGCCAGCGGTGCCGCCGGACTTGCATACCGATAGGTAGACGGTCTGCGGAGTGCCCGAGGTGTTGCAGATCGTCGCGGTGTCCACCACGACTGACTTGTTCGCCGGGCAGGTGTAGATCGTTGTCTCGCTGTTGGCGAGCTGCTGGGACACCAGCACTTGTGGGTAGTTCTCACTCGCGCCGAACAGGTTGGCTGTGGCCATGTTTCACTTCCTCTTGAGGAATAGTCGGAGTGCGGTCGAACGAGCGCGTTGGCGACGTAGCAACGCTTCATCCAGGGTGTTGGTCGGGCCGGATGTGCGGCCATCCGACCATTCGGTGGTGAAGCCGCCCTCGTCGTCGGCGCTGACGGCGGTGACGTTGTGACCCTCGGGCAGCGCGGCGCTCATCGGCCGAACGTCAGCATGTAGGCGACGGCGGCAGCCTGGGCGTCGTCGAGGGTGTCGGACAATTCCGGCACGGCGACCGCGCCGAGTTCGTAGCCGTCCTCGCGCACGAACACCAGCTGGCCGCTCTCGTTGACAGTGACGCCGCCACCCTTGGATAGGCCGTAGCCCGGTCGCCCACGGCCGAACTTCTGCCCGGGCAGAGGGAGTTCCAGCGTCATGTCAACGGTGATGTCTTCGCTCGGTGCGTCGATATCGAAGGCGTGCCAACGAACAGGATTGCCGAGCAGGTCGGTCAACTCGGCGCGCACCCGGTACTGCAATCGGGGGAGGTTCCAGTTCGGGTCGTTGGCCCACAGCCGCACACCCGCCTCGCCACCGGGTGCCGACTTCAGCAACCCGTCGGTGTCGAGGAATCCAGTGAATGTCCGCATGGCCAGACCGGTTGGCCGCGAGGGGTATTCGGGGTCAGGGATGCGCCGGCCCGGCAGTAGGCGCGGCTCGAAATAGAGCGGCCCGGTGACCACCTGGGCGTCGACATCGCCGGACACGTCGTCAACGTCGTTGATCCGGTCGCTGTAGGTCAGCGTGAAGCTCAGTGGCATCTACTCCACCTCCTCGTACATCGCGTCGCATTCCTCGGTGGTCAGCACCTTCAGCACGCCGT
>CAYOVR010000111.1:0-4035 GCA_964407465.1 uncultured Candidatus Saccharibacteria bacterium | reverse complement strand
GAAATAAAGCGAGGATAAGCTACGAACTTGGAATTATTCATCCGCAGGCTTATCAACTTGGTGATGGAACTGAAATACGCATCCAGATGGTTGATGAAAATGTTTATATACACGTATTAGGCGGCGGCACTGAATTTCGTTATCAGTTTATTACCACCCTACAAGAGAACAGTCTTTACACGGATGCAGGTGGATTTTCGCTGCTCAATGGCTCGGCTGTTTCAGTCAAACTGAAAGCCGCACAGGGGGTCATGAATTACTCAGCGCAAGCTACCGGCTCTACGACAGAAGTCTTGCCAGATGGCACAGAGCCTATTACTAACATTCGTGATACTCCGCGCGTTAAGGCGCCGGTGCAAGTACAGTTGATCCCAGAACCAGTATACGCTGGCTATTCCACTACTGGACTCGACAAGCCCAAGAAGTACGCGCAACTTATGCACTCATGGGCCAGCGTGTCTGGGGTGATCTACAATGCCGGGTTTTACATGCCAGCACCGACCTTTAATGATGCGGACAAGGGTTATGATGCGGCACCATCAGTAATCACTGGCACCTCATCAGAAAGCCGAATGCCGGATGCTGATTGGCCGCATTCCGCCTGTGTCGTCACTGTCGATTCCGTGGCGTTCGGGGCGCGGCGTTTTATCGTGTTGGTCGATGCCAGCAGCCGATTTTACTGCTGGCCGACGATCTACGAAAACGCAGCGGATGAATATCTCTATCCCGTCGATTCGCCGTACATCGATCAAGCCATCAAGACCAATGTATCTTCGGCCATCACGCAATCACTGACCCCGCCGTTCCCCACATGGGTTTATGTACCGGTCGGGCAGCGCCGAGATACGGATTGGCCAGCAACGGTTAATTCCGGCGAACCGCGCTATGGGTGGAAATTCCATCCGTTGGGCACTCATGTCGTCGGCACCGTGCTCAGCCGCACGGCCTTCGCGGCGACGGTCAGGGGGAGGACGACTTCGACGCTGACCTACCTGCCGTTCACCGAGGTGGACATCGACGCTCTGAAGATCAACCCTTCGCGCTTCAGCGGCATCCGGGGATCGGCCCAGACTTACGACGGGGACCTGCAATACGACTTGCCTGGCTGGGTGGAATTTGCGCTGAACATCGTCATCACCGGTCCGAACCCAGCGGACTTCACCTTTGGCATGGCGCTGACCCGCGAACAAGCAGCGGACGCCACGCATTACCCGATTGCCGCTGATTACCTGCATCCCGTGCTGGACAGTTGGGCCACGTATGGCATCGATGGCACACCGGGCGACTTGGTTGTGCTCGATCTGGCTTCGTATGTCGATGATCGAGGCATGACGTGGATCGCCCGAAACTGTGGGTATTTGGGGGATACGGAACACAAGGTCCGGCAGACTTGGGCCACGGTCCACAACATCGACGCCAGCAATGCGGAGCTGCTGCGGTTCCAGATCAAGAACCAGCCGTCGGACTTCGACTTGCGTCGCTATGATCTGGATGCGCCCGAGTTGGTGGTCCATGCGGGACGCTTCGTGCATATCGATTTGGCAAGACTGGCCTTCGTGTATTTCGCCCAGCTTGCGAAATACACAGTGGATACCAGCGACTACGCCCATGGCTACACCAGTCGCAATCCGACCACCGGAACCGCGCTGTTCGGGTGCCGACAGCGCTGGGAAGCGTCGGAGACTGGGCTGCGTTATTTCGTCTTCGGAAAGATCGTTCACGAAGTTCGAAGCGGGAACGACTTCGGCTTGTGGGATGCGATCGACGGATTGTCGCTTGCTACTGGGTTGACCCGCTTCAGTCCAGTGGAGACTGGCACGAGGTGGTTAACCTATGCTACTGCAACCGAGCATAGAAGGCACTGGCTGGCGAGCGATCTTCCCGATATCGAAGTTACGAAGAACGATTTGGAGTCCATGGCGCCGATTACTCGGGTCCGGTATTACGACACCGAGTTAGCTAATTACACGACCGTCTATTCATCGCTGGAACGCATTGTGCTTGACGCCAGTCAGCTAGCCGATGCAGCGCTCAAGGCCATGTCCGCATTATCGAGCGGCACCACCGGCGACGTATACACGGCGGCTGAATCGATTACCGAAACAGAAACATCAAATGGGCTACCGCATCCCAACACGGTGATCACTTGGACCTTGGATGCGGTCGTTCCCACCACGCAACAAACCGACATCAAGTTGAACTTGTCGGTTGGGTGCTCATCCATCGATAGTGCCTACTTCGATGTCCTTGTTGGCTGGTTCCATGAATTAATGGAACGGCATTTTCTGAAGGGAAGCTATGATGCTTACTTGGCCTCTGAGGTCATGGGCACAAAGCAGTGGACTTTCGATATAACCCAAAATGCCGGGTATTTCCCTATATCGACTTCGATGGATGCTCAGGCGTTGGCATATCAAGATGAGCCGATCTTCTATTCGTACTACGACTACATATTTGAGACATACAGCGCGACGAATAAGCATCATCGCGTTCACGATTATCCAATTGGCGCGGAGTGGATGCTCCGAGAATGGTTTGCGGCGGTGGAGGTCGATGCCAATTTCAGTCTAGTCGTGTGCCCGGAAGGGTTTTACGCGGGGCACGTCTGGCTGCCATCCATTTCTGGACACATCGCTAAGAACACCCTGCTGGTAAATAAAGATTATGCGCATGAGCCGTACTTCATGCCGGCCGGTGATCCTTATGTATCTTACCATGGTATTCAGGCCACGCATGTCATCAAAAGCGATGTCATCCCTTGCTTGAATCAGCTCGGCTCCTATTACGTGTACTACAACGTTCCGACAAGCTCACAACTAGCAATGACCGATGTCGATTTGATCGGCCACATAAATGGCGGGAAAATTTCCCACGCCAGTGCGTATCAGCAATCTTATCAACACGCGCTGGACATCGCAGACCCATCAGTTCGGTTCATCGCCGATACCGCGCAAGGGTATGTCTACGAAAAAGGCATCAATTATGATGGGGATACCCTGTGGAGCGAGCTATTGGGCAAGGTGTCTATTTTCAACGCGCCAAGGAAGAACGGCGCCATGCTATTCTCGAAATAGGTATTCATTATGTCGGTCACCTTCTTCTCAGCATTCGTGAAAGAAACCAGCACGACTACAGGCACGGGAACCTATACTCTCGCGGGGGCCGTCGCTGGATTCAGGGCGTTTTCCAGTGCGATGACGGATGGGCAATCGGTTGTTTATGCCTGCAAGGATAACGTCAATTTTGAAGTGGGTATAGGCGTTTATTCCTCGGGGACAATAAGCCGTGGGCGAATTATTAGTTCGTCTAATAGCGGAAGCGCTGTTAATTGGGGGGCAGGGACGAGAAATATATTTCTCACGATCCCGCCCGGCTTGTTCAATGCGTTCAGCTCGAAAAACGCCTTTGACTATACCGACGATTCCAACGATATATCGGGTAATGCTTCATTAGCTGTCGGTATTGGAAATACAGTATCTGGCATTGAGGCCATGGCATTAGGGTTCTTACATTATCTTAGTGGAGATTACTCAATAGGGCTTGGTAGGCAGGCTGCGTCTCGTCTCGGAAATAACCTCGTCTATTCGAACACTAAATTTTATGTATCTGGAGATGCCCAGCATCAGCGCGCTATCGGCATTCAGATTACGTCCAATGCGACCCCGGACACTCTGAATGTTAGAATGGAACCCGGAGCGGGAACGACCGGTGCCTTGTTCATCACCGCTCGGGTTCTGGCGAGCCAAGACAGTGGCGCCGGGGTCGGAGATTCGAAAGCATGGGAGTTGAAAGCGCTGGTTAAGTACGTAGCGGGAACACCGACGCTGATCGGATCTGTTTCATCCACGGTCATTGCTGCCAGCGCGGGCGCATCAGCTTGGACAGCCACCCTGAATTTCTCCAATGCCTACTTTGTCGCAGTTACCGGTGAGGCCGCGAAGAGCATCCGATGGGTCGCCGATGTCAGCGCTGTGGATGTGGGGTATTGATCCATGTTTGATAGCCCACTTTCCAGTAGTCCTTTAAGTGCAGGGG
>CAYOVR010000110.1:449-4128 GCA_964407465.1 uncultured Candidatus Saccharibacteria bacterium | reverse complement strand
TCTTGTATCGCTCATTTACGTTTTGCTTGTGCCACACGCGCGCGGACACGACTTATCAGGCCATCAATTGCCATTCGATGATATTCCGCTGGAAGGTCAGAAGGCGCGGGAATGATGTTGCCAGAAATGAATAACGAATCTGAAGGCAAATCTCCCGGCCCACGCAGCACAATCTGTTCGCCCTCGAAGGTGTAAAACCAGGTGTCGCACCGACTGACCGTCTCTAAATGACCGAGAGACGGCAACCATGAAAGAATCTGACCGGTTGTCGTAAAAACCACTCGCCCTGTGTCGTCAAAAGAACCCGTCAAAAACTGGTAATCCGTGGTCAAGTCCGCCCGGTAAGAACCGTCATTAAGCGTTGGAGTCAGACTGACCGAACTTCCCGTACCAATCCGACCAATGCCGACCTGTCCACCATCCCCAAAGAAAACAACACCAGGGACAGAAATTGACGTAACTTCGCCACCCACCGCAGGATAATCCAACGTCACCACTTGCCGGTTGGCGTCAAATTGCGTGATAAACAAATCCCCGTTGGCATCCCACTGAAACCGGACATAATCACCTGGATTGAATGGCCCCATCGCGCCACCGTAATGAACCCCAGCCGCGAACACGTCACCAATTGCGAACGCAGTCCCAATTCTGATCAAGTCTTTCCATGCTGTAGGATCAATGATATTCGCTTCTGTGGGATTTACGGCAATTACGCCAAAAGAGGCATTGTTGAGAACGGTGATAATCTGCCATTCGACAAACTGATTGCGAACACGGAGGGGCGACCCTGACAGGGACAATCTTTGTGGTGAGAGCGCATAAGCGCCAGAGTCGCCAAAAATGACACCATTATCAATCGAGACAGGCTGGCCGAACTGGTTGTAGTCAATCTCCCGGTTGTTCAGAATTGGGATAATCTGGGAGCGTTGAAGCGTCTGGTAGTCTTGAGACTTTGCGATCATCTGGCCAATCTCAGCCATCACAGTTGGAACCATCGCTTCCACTTCAAAGCGATACAGTCCCTTCATCTGTTCCGACTGGCCGGGGAACGCTTCGATGAAAACTGTCTCAACTAATTGTTCAATTGAAAGCCCCAAAGCTTACCCCCTACATTCCAGACTGTTGTGCGTCCTTCACAAAGGGACGCGGACGATTTTCCCCTTGTATTTCCGCTGTTACACCCATTCCAGAGCGCCAGAATGCCTGCTTTGCGGCCAACTGATCTCCTTCGCGCGAAATCACCGCAGCCACCGATAAGTCAACCCACGCCTGTTGATATTCCCCAGGCATGGGCGAATCAGAATTCTTGAAATTGGTGATATTGGAAAAAGTCGGCCTTGTGAATTGGAACAAATAAACCGTCGCCGTTGCCGCAATGCCGGTGTAATAAAACCGATTATCAATCAGTCCATAAAGCCCATCGCTCAGCGTCAGATTCAACACATTCTTGGAACGTAACCGTGCAACTTCATTTGCCGCGCACTGAACCGCTGGCAATCCGTCAATATCCACGCCGATTACCGGCCCCATGTGCTTTTCGATCAATGCACCATTGGCGACAGATCGAGTCACAATGATGTCTGTCAACGGTGATTCATTGCTTCGGTTTCCATTAAACCAGCTTTCGGCAATGGTGTGAAACATGAATGCTTCTTGATTCAGAATTGCGTCCATCACAGCAAGATCATCATAATCTTCGTCCTGTGAGGCTGGCGTTGCGTAGACCCCAGCCGACGCACCCAGGTTGCCCAACACTTGCCGAAAGATGATTTCTCGTTTGATTGCCATTTATTTCAATCCGCTCTCAAATCCCTTGATACCAATTCTGAAAGCCAACGACTGATCCCCCAACAAAACCAAACACCGCTTGCAATTCACGTTCTCAATCGTTGGCTTTATCATCCCCAATTTGACACCACACACTGCGCCGCCATGTTTTCCTCGACAATGAATTTTCGGCTCCCGCTTTCTTGGCATTACTTCACCGGTTGATAATTTACAATCAGCCATTTGATGACAGCCACAAAAATGGTAACGATCGTCAGCAAAATTCCCAACGCTGGCGCATTCTTTCGCAACCACGCCAGTAATGTTTTATCCGAGAACTCTTTCAAGTCTTCTGTGACTTGAGCAACTTGCGTTTCGAGCATTGACACCTTGGAAAGCAACTCTTTCCGCTCTGCCGCCGAAATTTCCGACGACTTGGTTACGCTGGCTTCCATTCGTGCCACCACTTCCAGCAAATGCCCATGCTGAACAGTCAGAGTGGCGACACTCGTTTCCAGCTTCGTTTCCAATGAGCCAACCTTGTCTCGAATATCCATTGCCGTTACCGAATCCATTGGGAACATTAACGTTTCAATTGCAGCACTCATTGTTCACTCCGTTTGGCACGTAACAGGAGGATTAACGCAGCCGTCTGTGGCCACCAATCCGCGAGCGATTAAAGCCACCGACGTAGCCAGACTGTTCTGTCGAATCCTGTTGTAAAAACACATCCAGGATTGGTTCGCGCTTCATCAGGTCTTTCTCCCAACGTTTTTCCAGACGTGTGTATTGGGGTTCTGGAATTTCCGAAAGAGGAAGAAACGCGAGCGCACAATCAACCTGCAACATTCCCGCAAATTCTCTCAACCATGTGATTTCCTGCCCAGCAATTACTTCAGACAGTCCACCAGGTTGATAGAAAAACCGATATGTTGCATCAGTTGTTGGAAACCGTCCGCCAAATTCAAAAAACAGTTTAACCGTAGTCCCATCACGGAACCACGAAACAGCGTGTGCATAGTCAATTACCGTTCCGTCATTCCCGCTCAACCCAGCGCCACCTTCGATGACGGAAACATTATTCCTGAACTGATCTTGGTAACGAATCGCAATCAACTCGACATCGCGCCGTGGAAGCGCCATATCAGACGAAAGCGTACTCGGATCAAGGTCACACATCACCGGACGCCCCCAGCTTGGCTCATCGAATGAGACATCCAATCGCATTGCTGGAAGTGTTACCCGGCGCATTTTGAGCAAAAAATCCCCATCGTGAATCTGCATTCGGTTTCGGTATCGTTCCAAAACAATTTGCAGAATATCGTACAAATCACCTTGACGATTAATCAGCTTTGCAGGCCGACCAAGTAACGCCAAAGCACCTTGCACGATGAATTCAGGATTTAATTCTTTGCAACTCATGGTTATACAGGTTCAATCGTAATCAGATAAGTTTTACCCGGCTGGAAAAAACCATCCAGCGCAGGATTTTTAAGCGAAAACTTCATTTCGCCGCTTGGCGTAAACTTGGAAAACCTCTGATCTTCAGGCAACGCGCTATCGTACTGTGTGTACATCTCAACCTCTTTGTTGTCGTTGCCATAGTCCTTCAAAGAACGAACCGTAAACTTGCACACAGACTTTTTTGGAATAGGTTTTGTCTCAACTGAATTATCTGACATGTAGTCTCCTTTTGTTAGTTATTGTCTCGCAATCCTTCATTGAAGATGAAGCGGTGGCAGTAGAATTCCGGCTCAACTGGCGGTTGTGGCCACTGCGCCGAACACTGCCCACCCTGCGCCCACAATGCACCCCTTGAGTCATCTGAGACAAAGAAGTTGCACAATCGGCAATGGTTTTGCTGAAGTTTTGGCGGCGGCGGCGGGTTCCCCATGGCCATCTCTTTCAGTAC
>CAYOVR010000110.1:0-439 GCA_964407465.1 uncultured Candidatus Saccharibacteria bacterium | reverse complement strand
TGTTCCGATTTTTTCCAAGTCGGCTTGTGTTGCTGGCTCCAAACTTCCATTGTCACGAAACACCAGCAATTCGTTTTGCGGAACAACTGGCACTTCAACGGGAACAGACGCAGTTTCTTCGACAACCGTTTCATCTGGCTGTTCTTGATCTACGATCACCCCAGCATCGGCCAGTTCGTCAGCAATAACCTGTTCAACCCGTTCTTCTTCAGAATCAAACTGCTTGCGCTTCCGCTTTGGCTGGCCTACCTCTTCGGCGGGCAACACCTTCTTCGTTATTTTCTTCGCTGGCATCTATGCCTCCTTTCTGTGTCAACCGTTCGTCAACACGACTCATCATTTCGGACGTGAATTTTGCAAAAGCGTCGTTCATCGCTTCGGCGAACGGCCCGGCAATCGCGGCTGTGACCTGTCGAATCTGGTCTACCTGATCCACTGG
>CAYOVR010000109.1:0-4164 GCA_964407465.1 uncultured Candidatus Saccharibacteria bacterium | reverse complement strand
AGATTGGGGTGCGTTGTGTACAGGTGCACCAAGCCTGACAGATGGATAGGCTCCAAATGCATAGCCTCTCTTTGACCCGCTATACGGATTTCATGTTTAGAGCGAGTCGGCGGAGAACTTAGGGAATCACAATGGCGAACAAGTCACGCAACTTCTGAAGCGCGTCACCACCGTAGAGATCCCTGTGGTAACGCAACTCCTTACGGTTCAGAGTAGCGCAAGGACCGAAGATACCCATGTGACGATCGATGTCGTGGATACCGTGCAGCTTGGTGTCCAGTGCGGGTGGACACTGGTTTTTAGCTGCAGCGATGCACGCATCGTAACGAGCACGATCATCGAAAGGAGCGTCGATGCTCCAGCGGTTGTAGAAACGCCCCGTCTGACGACGGAACATCTGTACAGCCTCACGAGTGACCCAATCGTCACGGTACATGACTCGACCCCAGCGACCTGGGGTCTTCACCATATCGTTACGCATGTGATCGTTGAACTGCTTGAGACCGTAGTTACAGATGGTCTCGTACATTTCGCGAGCCTCAGCGTAACGACAGGCATCGCTGAACTCACGCTCAGCACGGATGGCCTTGTTACGAAATCGATACGAGTGAGGATCGTTGTCGTAAGCGTCGATCGTGCGGATATGGGTCATCGCGTGACGACCAGCGAGTGATGGTCCCACGACGTTCCGCATCGCCTTGTTGCGCGTCTCAGGGTCGTCTCCGAGGTCATCAGCGACAGCCTCAGCCCATCGCATGATGGAACCCAGGTTGTCACCTTCCTGACGACGACGCACCAGATAACGCATGTCACGCTTGTCCGAGACGTGCTCGGTCTCAAGGATCGGAGCGGTCTCTTCGAACTCGGAGATCACTGCAGAAGAGGTTGCACCGGGTTTGCAGAACTCCGAGATACTGTCCCGCTCTCGGGAACGCGCTCGCTGCTTAACGGTGCGCTTGTTGG
Organism: uncultured Candidatus Saccharibacteria bacterium; assembly: GCA_964407465.1. Lineage (GTDB taxonomy): Bacteria > Patescibacteriota > Doudnabacteria > UBA920 > UBA920 > JADZEH01. The sequence continues at coordinate 3,201 of CAYOVR010000109.1, read as the reverse complement.
ATCGTGCGGACTTCGCGGCACGACGGGAAGCTCGGAGAGCCGAGCGGCTGATATCACGGGTCTTGTTGGATCCGTAGGTCATTTTCAAAGGTTCCTTTTCTACTAGGTGAATACCTTAGTAAAAGGGATCATCTACAAGCATTTAACAATCCTTATCTTCGTAAGCCCATTTATAAACACCAATACCAATGTAAATGAAGCCGACTACTACTACACCAAAAAGAGATGCATCGACCTCTTTATTAAAACTATAGTAATTCAAGCCGAATAGGAAGGCACCGAATATCATGCCCCAACCAAACGGATAGAACCACTTCATGTCAACCACAGATGTCCGGCTTGAGCGGCTTCATCAGAATTCATGTATTCATGCCACGCATCTGAAGTTGCTGCAACAGGAGTCTTGGGATGAGCTGGAACGAATTCCTTGAGTTGTGCAGATGTCATTGGATCACAGCATGTGCCGCAAGAAAACACAATGCAAACCATGTCTGTTGGATCTGAAGGCCGCTGCACACGAACCTCGAACTTAGCTGGATTCGTTTCACAGTTGTCACAAAGTTCTGACATATTAGTTTCCGATCAAGAAGAAACTTCCGATAAGTACGAGCATCACGAACATCACGATGCCAAAGAACAACATGTGAAGATGCTCTGGATGTGTCGGATGATATTCAGAAACAGCGTGACGAACTCGTTCAGTGATATCTGCCTCAGTAGGCTGGGCAGCATAAATGAATCGAATAGGCTCGTCACGATCAAGAACTCGAGCAATATGATGCCCACGAGTGGGACCATGATTGTATCGAAATTCAAGCTCTGCCATATTGTCCGTTGAAATAGAACACCAATCACATTCTCCGCAGAGAACACGCATAACTGGGGACCTTAATTTGAGGGGGTTCATCAGTGCTCCACAAGAGTCAAAGCGAGTTCTTCCGAAGCTCTGTTGGCAATGTAGGTTTCAATCTGCTGTTCCAAAGAAGCGTTAAAACGAGCAACGCTCGCTTCAAGGTAAGCATAGTATTCTCGACGATCAGGATCAGGCGATCGCTTGATGTCGGTAAAGGTGTGAGAGCATCTGGCTCCACACCAAGGACGAATCTTGTTACACGACTGAGGAACAGTATACTCGGTATTACACATAATACACTTGTATGTCTGTTCACGAAGCATTTTCATTGCTTCGACGCGTGCCTTACGACGAATACGGCAAGGAATACAGGTCTTAGGATAAGCGCCTGCACCCTTGCGCTGCTCCATGATAGAGAACTCATCTCCGCACTTAATGCACTGTGCTTGAATATGAGCCTCAGGGGCCTTGTGATATCCGCTGACACTGGTCCAATAACGGAAGATGGGATTGCCGTCTTGATCGTGAAGAGGATTTCCTGGCTGGTACTTGTTATGACGAATCAAGTATCGCATAACTTCAGTACAGGCACCAAGAATTCCGTAATCAAGACTGTTCTCATTAGAGAGAGCGTAGTTGAGACAACCCTTACGAATAGGGCAGCCGCGACACAGCTCAAGACACTTATCGACTTCTGACTTCTGATAAGAACAGAAGTCTAGACCAGATCCTCTGCATGCTGCAAGAGATGAAGTCTGAGGATTAACCTTCTTCATGTTTTAGCCCTCTCTCTCTATTACGTTTAAATAGTGTACTGGCGGGTATCGAACACCGCTTCTCCTCGAATTAAGTCTCGAGGCGCATTAACCTTCATGCTCACAGTACTGGTGTGCCCTGCTATCGCATTTATTGTCCGGGCCAGACAAATATAATAATTTCGTACCAAGATAGCAATGGGACGGAGTCTGTTTTGGGTCTACTTACAGCGAGTCGCCCACATTATAAATACTCAAAGACCACCTAGTTCACATGTACGGCCTGGCTACATGATTCCTAGGGATGCTCGTTATGCCGGGTTTACGACCCGGATGCATTCGTTTATGTACCACCCATGAATCTAATGAGTCTCTGACACTCAAAGGTAAAGCCCCTACTCTTGAGTAGACGCACCTCTTCGGGTGAGAGACAAATAGGATTCAAGGGCAGTATAGATGTTGGGGGATGGCGAAAGAGATTCATGTTGCGAAGTTCACCGTCGGTCATCTTCCTAGGCCAAAGGTCCACGCGAAAAGAACCGTGTTCCATGGCATAAGAAATAGCTTGACGAACAGTCAAACCTCTTGCACGAACAGTAGTTCGCTTGACACCGCTGTCTGTATAACTGAGAACAACACACCAATCTGCAGCCATGAATCCTCCTGATAGTGTACGGGCAGTGGTGTTAGAACGCCACTCTTGCCTCTTTGTTGTAGCCAGCGACCCCCAGTCGCTTGTTTAACTCTTAAGCATTCACAAAGAACCCGTAGAATAAGACTGTGAGCCAGTTGTACACTTAAGGCTGGGTCTCCCACTTACTAAGTGGGGCTCTTTCGTCTGTCAAAGCCACAAAGTAGCAGTAGACTGGCTTCCTGAGCTACTCACAGAAATAGAGAAAAAATGTTATACGAAACCGGCTATACCTCGTTCACCGGTTTCTAATAACTGCAGGCTTTTTTGAGGTCCTACAGCCCTTCGGCCATACCTTAACTAGGGTATAACCTATACGTGATCGGCCTGGTAAACCTACGCACGCACACCCTCAGCTGTTACCAGCAACCGAGGATCAGGAATAGGAGGCCCCCGACAGAATCAAAGTCGGCTTGCAGGATTTTACATCCCTTAAGAAGCATCAAAATATTGCTTAAGCCCAATCGGTTTGTATTTCCGCTCTTCTAGTGTAAACCGCTTACTAAGTGCAGCACATAGTAAGAAAACCACAGCCTTTACGATTGAAACCTGAGTCTGCAGTTTATAGCCTTGAAAATATTTCAAGGACTTTAACAGATTTCAATCAGGCTCGTAAATCAGCATGTTCTTGTACAACATGGAGCGGATACTGTAGTGCGGTAAGCCGTTGTGGATTGACAAGAAAACAAAGATGCAAATCCTATCGGGATAGTAGTCCCGTAGTCTGAACATCCTCTTGCCCGGATCTCCACTTATCACTGTGATCCATTCCCCACGATCGTGTGAGAGGAAAACGTCACAGATTATTTAAGTGGGCGAGGGTACAAGGCTAAAACCCTCCCTTACTTAGCGTCTAGAGACCGGTACAAACGGCAGTTCTAGAGCAACTAAGTAAGTAAGAA
>CAYOVR010000108.1:0-4272 GCA_964407465.1 uncultured Candidatus Saccharibacteria bacterium | reverse complement strand
AGGCGTAACCATCTACAACATCGATGTCAGTGGCGACAGCGGGCAATGGTAGTTGAGCGATGATTTTTGGAGCAAGCCAGCCATGAGAAAAATACACCGCGCAAGTTTCCTCCCCCACCGCACCACTATAATTTGGCGCAACTGACGACAAGCTTAAAGTCTGCGGTGCCCCACGACTATTAGCCCACTCGCTACTAACTGAAATCTCTCTAACTAATCGCGTCAACGATTTTGCCTCAACTTTTACATTAAATTCGTCGACTTGATATTCCTCATTAGATACAGACTCAATATCAGACAAAACTCGATTCAATTCATTTCGAGTGACCATCAAAGCTTGGCGATATAGTTGGTCGTCAATCGCGTAGACTTGAGCTTGAAAGATAATTGCCATTGCACTTGTCAGAATCAAACCAAGCACACCAAAAGCCAGTAAGACTTCCAAAATACTAAAACCTGATTGGCCTGTGTTTACCATTCAATCACCCCTTCTTCGCTAACTTCAATTTGCGCAGAACTATCAGAATCCACCCCTAAATTTATTTCAACAGACTCCTCGACTAACGCTTTGCCTAATTCAAACACCACCACCAGAGACGAATTCTCTGCAGAGATGCCGGGATCAAACTCATAAACCCTGTTACCAACATCTTCTGAATCAAATTCGTCTCCTATAAAACTCACATACTCGCTCCCCGACACAAAAACGCCATGACTACTACCATCGCGGCCAAACAAAGCCTGCGCGCGAGCTCGAGCCAGCTCTGTGACCAAAGCAATTTTGTTCGAATTCAAAACTGCTCGTTGATACCACTTTATTCCCCCGGCAAAAACCACGGTCGTTGTCATAGTGAACAACGCCATCACAATCACAATTTCGATTAAACTAAACCCTTTTGAATCTATCGAAAAAGTGCTGGACATAAATCCAGCATACTTTATGCGATATCAAAATTAATTAAACGGAAGTTAAAATAAAAATAAGCGCCGACAGCGCTTATTTCACCAATCCCATAAGTTTCTTTATTATAGACGACTTATACTTTTCCGGCTCAAAGGCCCGCAAGCGAACAATTTCTACTTTTAAACCTTGATCCATCAACTTTTGCTCCAACCCTTCTGTATAATGCTCTTGATCGTAACCAAGCGCGATAATATCTGGATTAAGCTCAACGATCTTGGAAATATAGTCATCGAGTGCCCCTAGTTCAGCTTGATCTACAAGTTCATGTGCTTGTACCTTTTCCAAACGCTCTTGTTCTGATAAATACGAAGGCTGTTGTTTTATGCGGATCACATTTTGATCGCGAGCAATTGAAACGATTAAATATGGGTTATCTGATAAATCTCTGGCTTGTTTGAAAAAGTTAGCATGGCCTTCGTGTAAAATATCAAAAGTACCGAAGACTAAAATTCGCTTTACGTTTGAGCTGTCCATACTAAGCCCGCTTAACCAAAGATTTCACAAAGACAACGTCATCGGCTTTGAAGAATCTCAAAATTGCTAGAACGCTACCATAAACGATTGCACCAACGCTAATCAATACAACTAAGTTAAGTGCGCTTGTTGCCACGACTGGCCAATCGAGCACAATGGCGTTCTCAAAATACGTACGACCAAACCACAACACTACACCCATAACCGCGCTCGCAATGACCGGTCTCCATAGGTAACGTGCTACGGCAAAATCGGCAATTTTAGTTTTAACAAAATAGATGTATAGCAATGCTTGAATCGCTTCTGAGATGACGGTCATGATGGCCGCCGCTTTAATCCCAATAATCGGCAACAACACAATATTCCCGACAACGTTGATAACCATATTAATACTCGTAACGATTACAGCAAAGCGAGTTAACTGAGAAATCACTAACGAGTTCGCCACAATGTAGCTAATTAAAATCGCGGGAGCCCAAACTAAAATTGCCAGAACTGGAGCGGCAGGAATGAATTGCTCACCGGCTAACACAATAACAATTGGTAAAGCTAATAACGAACCACCTACACCAATCGGCAAGGCTAACGCAATCAGAAATCTAAAATACTTTTCGATCGTCTCTCGAACTTGCGCCATTTCGTTTCTAACCATCAATCCGGCGAAAATTGGATAGAGAGAGAACGAAACAACTGACGGGAAAAAGCCAATTAGATCAAAAAACTTGTAAGCACTGCTGTATAAACCAGTTTGATCCGGACCAAGTATGCGATAAATTAAAACTGTATCAATTCGATTATATATAGTACTAAACCCAACGAGCAACGCAAACGGCGCGGCCGCTTTGAGCACGGTCCTGATTAATGACCAATCGATGTTTGTGAAAGCAGACAAAATAGCCGGCTTTTGAATGTGCTTTTTGACGAACTGGTAATACAAAATCAAACTGGTAATTCCGAACACAACCAGACTAGAAACTAAGAACACTATATACTTTTCAAAAATTACGGCACTGAAAATAAAGATCACATTGATCAACGAATTCATAAAGTTGATAAACGCCACTTTACGTAAATCGTGATTGGCACTCATTACAGCCAAGAATGGATAAGTAAGACCAACGGAAACCATACCGAGACCCGCAACTAAAATCGCGTGGTAAACCACAGGGTCAAAATGATTCAGATAAGAAATTAAAGCTAAAGCAGCGTAAACAATTACCGCCAATACTGCTTCTATCGCAATAAAGTTGTGGAAATATCGCTTTTGATTCTCCGGATCTTCACTCATCTTTTTGATGATGTACTGCTGAACCCCGAAATCAATTACAATACCAAAAATTGTGACGTACGATAACACAAACTGATACTGACCGGCACCATAAGTTCCCAAGTAGCGAAATAAAAAAACATAGGCAACCGCCAAAAGAATCAGTGCGAATGCCCGAGAAAGACTTAACCAAAAAATGTTTTTTGATGGTGACGACATAGCAGTAGTGTAACAGATGGAAAACCGCCTGACAAAAGACCTCCGAATTTATCGGAGGTCTTTATCTAAAGTTATTAAAGTATCGGTGCGCCTCGTGGCATGTTCTTAATATCGACTTCTGGAACTACGACGACATTTTTGAAGCTATAACCACGGGCTTTGAAAGCTTCTGCGGTCAAAGCTTGGAGCTGACTAGCGAGTGTTACGTAAACCGTACCATCGACATCGCTCTTTATCAAAGTGTTGTCGCGTGGTGGAATGGCGTAACCGTCTTTCCACTGAGAGACCAAACCAACATCAAAGCTATAGTCAGGAGTAATGCCACGTTGTTTGGCGACGAAAGGTGAAACGTAGTGACGTTCGCCATCTTTGAACAGATACAAAGCTTTGCCCTCAAGGCTAAACCAGGTACCGTTTGCCGGCGGAGCAAACCCACCATCAGGATATGCATTTATAACTTCATCTGAGAAATTAGCAAGGTTGGCAAATGAATAACCACGGCTACGGAATATTTCACCAGTTAAAGCTTTCTTCACCCCACCTTCAAGTACATAAACTGTCGTGCTAGTAGTACTCTTCATAATAGTGCCATCGAGTGGTGGTACTGTCCCCTTCTTTTCGTAGCTCTTGAGTTCTTCATCATCAACAACTAACAATTTTTTAGCTGCATCATACTGCTTGAAAGTAAACTCAGTGAATAATTGCAAACTAGCATCAGCTGCTACTAAGTAAACTGCGCTATCGTTTTTTCCCTTAACGATAGTTCCAGGAGTTGGAGTCAAAGCTGGGCCTGGTTCAAACTGGTCGGCTTCGGCTTTGGTCATGTTCAATGCGGCATCAGGATTCAAGCCACGCTGTTTGATAACAAACGCGGAAGCCGGATGGCGGATGTTGTTAGTGAACACGTATAATTGCGATTCTCCTTCAACTTTAACCACCGTGTTGTCTGCTGGACCAAGTAACGTACCGGTCTGATAACTTTCAAGTTCGGTTTTGGAAACTGTGATCGCATTTGAAGGATTCAACCCGCGTGCTTGCAATACAAATCCAGGAGCCGGATGCTTCACTCCATTTAGGATCACGTACAACAAACTCTTCTTACTTGATGTTTTAATAATTGTGTTATTTGGCAAACGGAACCACTCATTAAGGAATCGCCAAAAATTATAGTTACCATTAAACACGTGAGGGGTAAAGTTATAGAGCGCAGCAGTGGCGCTGTTGGACAAAACCACAGTCTGACGAGCTTGGACACCTTCATATCCACCCAATGTGTTATCTAAAGTAATAGACTGTCCAACTTTAGAGACAGCACCATTAAACATTGGACCACGGCCACCAGGAGTAT
>CAYOVR010000107.1:0-4349 GCA_964407465.1 uncultured Candidatus Saccharibacteria bacterium | reverse complement strand
CTAAGGCTCCAGAAGTCGCACCGCAACCTGCTCCACAGCCAGCCCCAGCTCCATCAAACGACGAACAACAAGTTCTCCAGCCAGGAGAAGTCCACAAATTTTAAACCCCGCAGATAGCGGGGTTTTTTGTTACATGTGTTTTTGGAGCTCGGCGAGGATAGTTTGTTTCGGAGCAGCTCCGACAATTTCACCAACTTGTTGACCACCTTTGAAAATCTTCATATTTGGAATACTCATGACGTTATAGCGTCCCGCTAAAGCATTCTGTTCATCAACATTCACCTTAACAATCTTCAATTTGCCAGAATATTCCTGACTTATCTCGTTTAGAATTGGGTGCACAATTTTGCAGGGCCCACACCATTCTGCCCAAAAGTCGACTAATACTGGGATATTGGACTTTAGGACTTCTTGATCAAAAGTTTCTTCGGTTATATGTACGTCTTCCATAGATATTTTTGTTAATGTAACTACAAGGTATCTTATCCACAAAGGGTTTTCATTGTCAACAAACCCGAGGAATGTAGTGTATACTTAAGATACGAAAATATGATGGAAACTAAAACAAAAATCAGTGTTTTTAGCGTGCTTACAAGTATTTTGGCACTTTTTTTATTTGCCATTTTTACCCCGACAGTTTCCGCACCCACCGATGCCGAAAAAAGCTTTCCTGAGCCTAAGGTTTTAGGTGCAGAAACCGAGGCTTCGAAAGAGCTGCCAATTTTTGCAGAACTAAAACCTCAGCAATTTATTGCCCAAAGCCCTGTTGATTCTACCAATGTTATTGCCCGCAGCTTTTTTGTCTACGATATCGAAACAGGCCAAATTCTAGCTGAGAAGAACGCCGACACAGAAGTCTCTATCGCCAGCCTAACTAAACTGATGACAGCACTTTTGACCTATGAAAACTTTGAACCAGAAGACTTAATTACAGTTACAAGCAAAGATCTTCTCAATATCACTCCAGCCTTACATTTAAGAGTTGGGGATACAGTCAAAGTCGATGATGTGGTCAAAGCTATGCTCATCGGTTCTGCTAATGACGCCGCTTCGTTCTTAGGACGAGCCTTAACAGAAAAAACGGGAGTACCGATTGCAGATTTGATGAATCAAAAAGCAGGAGCCCTGGGTATGCAAAATAGTCAATTCCAAAACCCAATTGGTTTTGACAGCATACGACAATTTTCTACCGCATACGATGTGCATATTTTAGCAAACGCGGTTTTGCGCTATCAAGATTTTTCTGACATTGGTCATGCTGCCCAGTATACGCTTACCGGAGCCTTTGGAAATACATACCGCATACGCGCAACACACAAGTTAGCACAAAGAGATCCTAGCATAACTTCAATTAAAACAGGTTACACTGATGGAGCTCAAGGAGCTATGGTGACGAAGTTTGAACATCAAGGTCATAGTGTCGCAGTTATCGTCATCGGTAGCGGAAACCGCGAAGGGGATAGCTTAAAACTAAAGAATGCTATTGAACAAAGTTACGCATTAACATCAACAGAGCTCATAAAATAGGAGCTTTTTGTGGTATAATAAACACATATGACTTCACTCATTCTAACGAAAATTTTTGCCCTTACCTCGATCGGATTTGCTTTTGCATTGTTGGCCACGCCACTGCTCACCCATTTTCTATATAAATACAAGTTAGGAAAAAATATTCGCGACGACGGGACCACACCAGTGTTCTCAGCTTTGCATAAAGATAAAAAAGGCACGCCAACCATGGGCGGGATTTTAGTTTGGGGCACTGTTGTAATCATTGCGGCAGTCTTTTGGATCGCAGATAGAATTTTTGAAATTCCTGGTGCTCACGGCTTCAACTTTCTAACCCGACGAGAGACCCTGTTGCCATTAGGTGCGTTCTTAGGAGCATCGCTGGTAGGTTTAGCCGATGACTTCTTAGACATCAATCGTCTTGGTCACAAAGGCCGAGGGTTCCCATTTCGTTTCAAAGTTTTTCTATACATGCTAGTAGCTGTCATTGGAGCATGGTGGTTTTACTTTAAATTAGACTTTAGTTACTTACACGTCCCATTTTACGGCAACCTCGAAATAGGCTGGTTGTTCATCCCGTTCTTTATTTTAGTTGTTGTGGGGACAAGCTTTGCCGTAAATGAAACCGACGGTTTAGATGGTCTCGCTGGTGGAACTCTACTAATCGCTTTTGTCGCGTTCGCTTTAATTTCGTATATGAGTGGTAAAGATAACTTAGCTGCTCTTTTGGGGGTGACTATTGGGGGCTTGCTGGCCTTCTTATGGTTTAATGTTTATCCGGCGAGGTTTATTATGGGTGATACGGGATCGATGGGAATGGGAGTGCTTTTGGCTATTGTGGCGTTTTTGACGAACTCTGTTTTACTCTTGCCACTTATCGGATTTATTTTCGTCATTGAAGCTTTCAGCGCTTTAATTCAAATCTTTTCTAAAAAAGTTTTTAAAAGAAAAGTATTCATATCGGCCCCAATTCATCATCATTTTGAAGCATTAGGTTGGCCCGAAACTAAAGTTACAATGCGCTTTTGGATTATCTCTGCGGTCACAAGCATTATCGGAGTAATCATTTTTTTCCTAGATCGATACCTCTAATTTAGATTTCTATGTACTCAGTTGTCATTAAAAATGCCAGTATCATTGACGGCACCGGCAATCAGCCTCGACACGGTGATATTGCAATAGAAGGCGATCAGATTGTCCGCATTGCCGATAGCATTGATACAGCTGCGCAAACCGTGATCGATGCCCAAGGACTTGTTGTTTGTCCCGGCTTCATTGACGTTCAAAATCATAGCGACAGCTACTGGCAACTTTTTGATAACCCTTCACTTGATAGCGTGCGCGCTCAAGGGTTTACAACTATTGTTGTTGGACATTGCGGAGCAAGCTTGGCACCGTTACTATCCAGAGAATCTCTAAGCGCGATGCAAAAGTGGCATTCACTCGAAGGAGCCAACGTTAACTGGAGCAGCTTCGCGGAATTTTTAGAGACATTAAGCGCCAGTGAACTTGGTTGTAACGTAGCAAGTCTTGTTGGATACAGCACCCTTCGTCGTGGTTTAGTAGGAAGCGACGCGAACGCATTACAGACTCAAGAATCAAAAACTTTACGTGCATTTTTACAACAAAGTTTAAGTGAAGGCGCGTTTGGTCTTTCAAATGGTTTAGGGTATGGTCACGAGCTTTCTGTTACATCAATGGAGCTAAAAGATTTTGCCCAAACAGTCGCAGAAGCCAAGGGTTTATTTTCTGTTCATCTACGAAGTGAAGATGATCACATCATCGAAAGCTTGGATGAAGTTTTGGAACTTGCGAAAGACACTGGTGTTCGTCTAAAAATTTCTCACTTAAAACTTTTTGGTGGTAACGATAAGCACATCCTAGAAAATGTTATCGATCGTTTAGAAACGGCACGTCATCAAGGAGTGGATGTTTGGTTTGATGTTTATCCTTATGACACAGTCTGGCAGAATATCACGCGCTATTTACCTGCATGGATTAGAATTGGTGGACGTAATCACATTCTCAGCGAACTAAAAGACCCTATAAATCGAAAAAAAGTCTTAGAGCACTTACATAACTCCTCATCTAATATTCCAGAGCTCTTAGTCGTTTCTACCGCGAACAAACTCAACGTAGTAGGTAAGCAACTTTCGCGCATTGCGAAAGATTTTGAAATTACTAGCGAAGAAGCCCTGCTATTGTTAATTGAGCATGGCGGTACTGAAATTATGGTATTCGACCAAGCTTTAGACATGAAGACGGTTGAATCACTAGTAATGCACCCATTTTCGTTGATTGCAACGGATGGTGCTGGTTTTTAGCTGATGTTCGTGACACAAACGCTATCTCACTTAGTGAGGCGATTCGCAAACTAACCAGCACAGCCGCGCAAGTTGTAGGAATTTCAGATCGCGGTGAGTTAGCAGTCGGGAAAAAAGCTGATATCGTTATTCTTAATCCCTCGACAGTCGCTGATACAGCTACACTAATCACTCCTTATCGCTTTCCTCACGGCATTGATTACGTCTTGGTTAATGGTCAGCTTACGGTAAAAGCAGGGGTTACTTTAAAATCAGTTAGCGGGCAGGTATTAAGAAAACAATAACCCATGACCGTACAAGAACTCGCACAAAAGAAAGTCGCAGTCCTCGGTTTTGGCATGGAAGGACAAGCCATAACTAGATGGCTTCTCTCACATCAAATTACTCCGATAATTTTTGATGAAAAACCCATGGCTGAATGGGCGGAAGAAGACGCTCGTTTTGCTATTAGCAATGAGCTTAGTGTGACAAGTGGCCCATCTTATATGGAAGGTCTGGATAGCTTTGAAGTTATTT
>CAYOVR010000106.1:0-4352 GCA_964407465.1 uncultured Candidatus Saccharibacteria bacterium | reverse complement strand
CTTTTATAACTTTTGCTGTATGAGCGGGATTCTTAACTTTTATATAATCGATCTTGGTTTTCAAAACTGCGTAGTCATTTCCGCGAGGATAAATTGCATCGCCCACAAACAACATATCTCTGACTTTTACCTTTAGATATTTTTCCATTTGCCGGACACCGTAAGCTTTATCAATACCTTTCATGGTTATATCAATAGTAGTGATACCACCGACACGCACTTCCAGATTGGGCAACTCTTTAGCAACTAGCTGGGCAATCTTGTGGCGAATGTGATCGTACTTACTGCGCCACTGTTCTTTCATGCGCAATCCCCGCTTTCCTAGAACAGTAATCACTTCCTGGCCGAGCGGAGAAAAACTCATTTGTGATTTGCGATCTTCCAGTAACACGCCATATACCTTTTTAGGATGCTTATAATCAATTTTTTTAAAAACGTGGTCAAAAGCTGAACGGATTTGGGTCTTTTCCTGCTTTGAAAGATCGTGGGAGTAAACATTTTTCCATCCTGATGTATATCGATAAAACGCGTTGCCGGAAGTAGGAAACAAAAATAGGTTCTTTAGTGAATTTTTAGGAACTTTTTTTAAAGCGCTGAGGAATTGCCATTTAAATAGAGTGTACTTGCCACCCCCGATGACAGCTACTTTTTTCGTTTGGAGTAATTTAGCAATCAACTCTGCCATATTATGATCCATGACAGTCTTAGACTCTGCTAAAGTTCCATCTAAATCAAAAACGATTAATTTTTTTGGTTTCAATTTACTAACGTTGTTTATTTTCATGTCTGTTCATCAATAACTATAAAATATTTCTGACTTTTCTTTAGTCTACCAGTTTTTGGTAATAAGAAAAGGGCGTAGTCGGTTGACCGCGCCCTCGAAAGAAAGATTGGCGAACTATTAGTCCGCTCCATGTGCCGCCCAGGCTCGTGTGTCCTGAACAGACTCAAAGATGATTGCTACACCGACAGCGACGTCAGCCTGCAACGACGCGAATGGTTCGTTCCGAACCCGCTTTATGTCGTCAAGCGTGATAGAATACTCACGCCATTCAACACCGGTTTCTCGGCACGAATAGTAGTCGAAAACCACACGATCACGTTCGAACTTGGTATTGTCGATCTTGATCACTTCAACGAGTTCGAGATACTCACAGAAGTTCTCCAGACCAACAGTTTTCGCCGGATCGAGCGGAAGATTGAATGCTACTAGCAGTCTCAGTGAAAGGGTGACCTCGTCAGAGCCCTCCTCGCCCTCTTGAGGATACAGATTCCACAGCTTGTTCGGTACCAACACCTTACCCTTCATCCCTGTCGTCATGACTCCTCCGGTTCGGGACGTTGTTCATTACAACTATTTAAAGTGTACGCCTGAGAAATCAAAAAGTAAAATTGAACACCGGCTTCCAAGGGCGAAGCCGGTGTATGAAACGGTGTGAGTGTCGAGGTCTAGACCTCGGCGGCGGCGGTGAGTACCCGCGGAGAACGAGAGTGACCATCCTCGGCAGCGGTCTTGCACAACCGCTTGTAGCTGATTCCCACGGCGACGAACTTGTGCCGCTTCGAATCGAGGGCCTTGACGCAGATCCCCTGCCCGTTCGCGCCATAGCGCGTAATGGACTGAATGCCAGCCTCCGTGCTGCTGGAGAACTTCTTCACGAACTCCTTGATGGAGCTGTGCCCAGACTGACGGGCCATGCGCAGAAGCACTCTCTGGAGCCGAGGGGGCGCATTGTCCCAGCTCGTATCGGGCTGGACCGGCGTCGTGCTACTGGACCTTCCAGTCTCAGCAGCTTTGCGTACAGCGACATGTGATCTCACTATGAACGTTCCTCCTGGAATGTTGAGCGTTGACTTTAGAGCGACAGCCAGTGCAGCAGTCACTCACGATTCCCTATTTATACCACAAAGCCCGACTTTATGCAAGACCCTCGACTAAATCCCCTATTTCCATTAGACTATCCAAGTAATTAAACTCATTTCATGTCTTTCAAGATTGGTATGGAGTGAACACAACCAGACATTCTATTATAGAAGAAACGGCCAAACTAATACCTTTCAGCTTTACGATTAAACTGCCCCCACCGCAGTATAAACGGGCTATTGTGGCTCGAAATAGGCAGGGGCAGATAGTTCACTCAATTCCCGTATAAACCATATGGAACAAAAGCCTTTAGAAATCACAGAGATTGAAAGTTTTTTACATACCCACTTCAAGCAAACAGTGAGCGATGTAGCACCTTTAGGCAAAGGAGAATGGTCTCAAGCCTTTTCCTTTCGCAATTTAGATAACGACTATGTTATCCGTTTTGGCTTATATAGCGATGACTTTAAGAAAGACCAAATTGCTGCCGCTTATACTGCATCCGACTTACCAATACCAAAGGTAGTAGAAATTGGGCAAGCTTTGGGTCGTAGTTTCGCTATTTCCGAACGGGCTTTTGGAAATATGCTGGATGGTTTAGATGAGCCACAAATGGTTCAAATAGTTCCTGCTGTTTTTCAGATGCTGGATGCTATCAGGATGACTAATGTAAACTCCACTTCGGGATACGGTAATTGGAATACCGAAAAAATTGCTCCTTATTCGACGTGGCAAGAATATCTATTAGATGCTTGGAACGACCCCGTTACCAGCAGAACATATGGCTGGCGTGCTTCATTACAGAACTCGCCGATGGGCGAAGCTCCCTTTAATAAGGCTTTCAACGTATTAAAATCTCTTGTAGAAAAGTGTCCTAAAGAACGCTATCTACTTCACACTGACCTTCTACATTACAATGTGTTGGTTCAAGGCAGTAAAATTAGTGCAGTTATTGACTGGGGTAATGCAATGTATGGCGATTTCCTGTATGAGTTAGCTGGACTTATCGTCTGGTCGCCGTGGTATCCCGCAATGCAGAATATAGATTGGGCAGCAGAAGCCCTAAATCATTACAAAAAAATAGGCTTGGAAGTGCCTAATTTTGAAGAACGTTTGCGTTGTTACGAAATAAGCATTGGTCTTAATGGAATGAGCTATAACGCTTTCAAACACAACTGGAAAGACCTTGAACTTACCACAAAAAGAACTTTGGGAATAGCCCTATCGTAAGATGGGCTTATTTTGTATTTCGCCAATTTTTAGCTGTTCGGGTTCGATGAATTTTTTCCAGAGACTTCTGTTGCTCGGCCAGATTGGCCAATGCCCCCATCACTTGTTTTTGCCTTCTTTTTTCCACTCCATCAGTGAAGTAGTTAAATATACCTAACCATTGTTCAAAGTCGAGGTCTGTCGGTTTGGCGTCTGGACTAAAGTTAAACTCATCAGCTAACTTTAGAAATTGAATGTGACCAAATACATTCTTGTAACCCTTTTTGAGATTTGGTCTCACTGACGTAAAACCGAACGCTACGAAATCTTTGAACAAAGCCGCAATGTGTTGTCCAATAAGCGGCTTTTTCAATTTTTCTATTCGCAACAAAACAGAATTTACTTGCGGTGTTGGGGTAAAATCGTTGCGTCTAAATTTGTAAACAACGCTAAAATTAAACCACGGCTTATGCAGGATGGAAAATAATGTTTCTTTGGCGTGTGGCTTGCCTGCATACTTTTTTGCTGCTTCTTCCTGCACGATTAAATAACTATCTTCAGGTAGATTTTGCGCTCCCAGTAACTTCTTAATTATATCGGCGGTTATATTAAATGGTATGTTGGAAAAAACCTTATATTGTTCTTTGGGCAAATCGGATTTCAGAAAGTCAATTTTTTTTATGTGAACATTGCTATATCCCTTGAACTTATCCTGCAAGTAATTATAAAGTTTTGTATCAGGTTCTATGGCAATGACTGATTTAGCAGACTGGGCTAATAGCTCGGTAATAATCCCTTTTCCTGCCCCAATTTCAAAAACCGTATCGTTCTTTTGCAAAGACGATTTGCCTATCAACTCCTGAATGAGCTTCGGGTCTCGTAAAAAATTTTGAGAATGTTGTAAGTTCATTTACTGTCCTATTATATAGGAATTTTACCATAATTAGTTAAATCCCGTGAGCTTTCTATAAGATTGATATTCGAGCATAAATAGCTTAAACTTAAGCTAAATTACTATAAAAATTACTATGTCCCCTATTGAAGAATTACATAAAGCAGTCTGGCAAATACTTTGCGAAATTAAACAAGAACAGCTTGCCACTCCGAATGACGAATGGATTATTATTGACGCTAACGCTGATTTGAGAGAGCGAGCCATCAGAGTAATTGCCAAGACTGGCGGCATTAAAGCATTGGAATATCAGCCCACCTTGTTAGCCACGCTAAAAACTATTCAAAAATTTAACGGCATTTATAGCAAGCCAAATGCCTATAAGGT
>CAYOVR010000105.1:0-4405 GCA_964407465.1 uncultured Candidatus Saccharibacteria bacterium | reverse complement strand
ATTCGCTTTGCTAGCTGTTGCTGGGTAAAACCTCGTTGATTACGTTTTTTGATAATCATTCGGATCACAGCAAACTCGGGGCCTAGTTCGTCGTAGGCCTTTTTTGTTTCGTTATTCTTGAGTAGTTTACGTTTTAAATTCTTGTAAGTTTTCATATATCGAATATAACTTATAAGTTATATTATGTCAAATGATTTAAATTAGTAGTCGCTTGTCGCAACTCTTTTATGGGTATTTTTTGATACTTATGATATTTGTGTAACCGCGTTTCCTATATGCCTTTCTCTTGATGGAATGCCTTCATCATCAATGAACTTTCGTGTATCAAAAGTCTGGTATCCAATTTTTGGATCTTTTGCGACAGGAATAGAAAAACTATTCTTTGGGTTATTTTTGTCTATGAATGACAAATAGGGCTTACTTGTTTCTTTAAGCTTTGTATTGTTTTCAATTTCTTTCCCATTTATATCTATTACGCGAATAGTTTTTTCAGGAAATTGAGCGTATTCGAGCAAGATCTGTTCATACATAGCTTGATTATCGATTCCTGCAAAGATGTCAGGATACAGCTTTTTAGCTTCATCTTTTAGGACATCCCATGGGGGGATGAACACTAATACGTCTTGTGGCTCATGAAGTTCGCCAGCGGCAGTTTTCATTCTTTGTGTTCTGCCATCAGGTAGCTTTTTGTACACTGAGCCATGTGCTGTCATTATTTCGCTAAAGGAGGAATTATCTTTCTGTTCCTGCACGCCCTCTTTAGACTCAGTGTTTGAACTGGCTTGAATGATCTCATCGACTTCTGCACCGATAGCTTCTAAGTCTTTTAAAAGACGAAACATCATCCTGTTCTTAGCTTCGCTGTTAGGATCAATCGTATTTTCAATGTGAGCAAGGCCTGATTCAAAAAATCTTTGTACGCCTGTTTTGGGAGAAGCGCTGAGTTTAATTATATTAGCCACGTTTGGATATAGCCCTAAGATTTCTGGTTTTTGATCCACAGCCTTTAGTAGCTCTACCCATTTTCTACTGACGACCTGAGCTGCTCTTAAGGCTTTTTGTTCGGTTTGAGTGATTCTTTCAGTTATAGAATCGGGAGCCTTAAAATCACTATCGGTTTGGTTTAAATCGCGTTCTTTCATATGGATAGCATATCAAAAAACCTGATTTTAAGCGATTTTATGAAGATTTTAGAAAATCTTTAGAAGTCCTTGATCTGTTGTGGATTAGTATGCTAGGGTATTAAGATTTAACAATTTATCGAAATATATGAAAAGGACTCAATACCTTGGTTTCCGCAAGATAGTAGTTGGTTTCTTAGTATTTTTGGTTATTGTGACGCCTCTACAGCCAGTCTTTGGCCAAGAGGTCGAAGCTCCTGCTCCAATGGCGGCCGAACCAGTTTTGGAATCAGAGCCAGTAAAAGGAGAGGAAGTTAAAATCGAGCCTGTTGTAGAAGCTCCTGTCTTGGAGGAAGGCAATGGTGAAATTAAGGATCCAAAAGAGGATCCAGGAGAAGGTGAAGAAGAGAAGCCAAAAGAAGAAGATCCTGAAGCTTTAAAGGGAGCAATCACTCCTATAAATTCACTAACCGAGATTTCTGATTCTACAAAAAGTCGTCTTTCGACCGAGGTAGATAATATTACAGGGTCTTTGGTGTATAAATATAACATTATTGTACCTCCAGGTAGAAATGGGATGACTCCCGAAGTTGCTTTGGTATACAACAGCGCAGACGCCACTGATGACTCAGTTATTGGCTCGGGTTGGAATATCAACATTCCGATAATTCAAAGAATCAACAAAGACGGTAGTAATTACATGTATTCTGAGAGCTACTTTTCATCTTCATTAGATGGTGAACTAATATCTACCGGCAGTGGTAATTATGTTGCTAAAGATGAAAATGGTAGTTTCAATAAATATTCTTTAAGCAGTAATATTTGGACTGTCACTGACAAGAGTGGCACAGTTTATAAGTTTGGTACTAACGCTGCAGAAAGACAAGATAATTCTGCAGATACAAGTAAAGTTTTTAAATGGATGTTGCAAGAGTCCCGTGATACCAATGACAACTATGTTAAGTATGAGTATTACAAAGATGCTGGACAAATTTATCCATCGAAAATTACTTACACTGGTAATGGAAGTACAGATGGTATTTTAGAAGTAAATTTTGATCGAACCAGTCGTTCTAGTGCGCCAAAGTTTTTTGATACAGGTTTTTCTGTCCAATCTAATTATAGGATTACAGAAATCCGCACAGAAGTTAATAACGTCTGGGCAAGAAAGTACACCCTTGCTTACACTACAGGCGACAATGTTTCGGGATCATTATTAGACACTATCGTTGAATCAGGTCAGGACGATTCTAGTGTAACGACAACTCTTCCAGTGAGTGACTTTGGTTACAATACATCAGCTACTGATTGGACATATAATTCGTCTTGGGCTTTACCGTTGCCTTTTAGAGATGGCACCGTCGACTACGGTATGCGCATGGCTGACGTGAACGGTGATGGTTTACAAGATATTCTTTGTCATAACGATAAGACAAATGGCCAATGTAGCAAAAATAGTCCAGTAATTAAGTTCCATAATGGAACTGGGTGGGTGAATTCTGCTTGGACTTTTCCGGCAAAAGTAAATAACACTTCTGAGACTGAAACTTTTACTAGTGCCAGTGGTACTGATACCGGATTGCGCATTGTTGATGTTAATGGAGACTTGAAAGCGGACTTAGTTAGAGCTAATGATTCATTTAAATATACCTATATCAACAATGGCAGCGGCTGGACTTACGATTCTAGCTGGAATTTGCCCATCGGCTTTGGTGATGGCCCTACGGATTATGGTATGCGTATGGGAGATATTAACGGCGATGGTCTGCAGGATATTCTCTGTCACACTGATAAAACAAGTGGAAATTGCCACAGAACCAATCCTAAGATTTGGCTAAATAATGGTAGTGGTTGGACAAATGTAATAGGGACTTGGAATTTCCCGGCGAAAGTAAATGATTCATCTAAAACCGAAGTCTTTACAGGCAGTAGCTATGAAGATGTGGGTATGCGTTTAGTTGATGTTAATGGAGACAATTTAGCTGATTTAGTTAAAGGTGTTGATACTGTCTTCTACACTTATATCAACAACGGCAGTGGCTGGACTTATGATTCAAACTGGAACTTACCAATAGGTTTTCTCAATAGTTCTTCCGTGGATTACGGTATGCGCCTTGCAGACTTTAATGGTGATGGTTTGCCTGACATTATTTGCAAAAATCAAAAAACATCCGGTACATGTAACAAAAATTCTCCTGTTGTCAAAGTAAACACGGGGTATGGATGGGCAAATACAAGCACTTGGCAATTTCCTGTTAAAGCCGACGACCCGAGTGAGACTGAAGCCTTTATGAGTTCTTCTCTCACTGATATGGGTATACGCATTATGGATGTTAATGGTGATGGTATTGATGATTTGGTGAAGGCTTTGGACAGCACTCAGAAATATACCTACTTAAGCAATGAAGATACTCAAGCTAATGTTTTGAATGCTATTACTCATCCACAAGGGGGGAGTACTGCAATTACGTACAAAGCTACGCCTAAATTTGTCGATGGCTCAAATAACTTGCTTAACCCTGAAACCCCAATTGTCTCGCATATGGTTTCTCAGGTTAGTGTTAGTGATGGATTAGGAACTTCTCAAACTCAGAACTATGAATACGCTGGCGGTAAGTATTATTTCAGTACATATCTTGATCGGAAGTTTTCAGGTTTCAACAAAGTAACTACAACGGATGCAGTAGGAAATAAAGCCATAAGCTATTTTCATCAAGGAGATAGTACAGATACCTCTAACGGAGAATACTCTGACCATATCTCAAAATTAGGAAAAGTTTATCGTTCCGAGGTCCAGGATAGTTCTGGTAACGCTTATCTAAAAACAGTTAATAAATGGGATAAGTATGATCTTGGAAGTGGTCGAAACTTCGTAAAGAATGTTCGTACAACCCAACTTACATACGATGGTGACTCTGATCACAAAGACGCTGCAGTAGAATATACATACGACAACACTTACGGTAACCTTACTGAAAAAATAGAGTGGGGGCAGGTAACTGGTTCTGGTGACGGTACTTTTACGGACACCGGATCTGATAAGTTCACGACAACAATATCGTACGCAACCAACACAACTCCATATATTGTAGGTTTGCCATCACAGGACACTCGAGTCGATCAAAGCTCTGTGAAAGTCAGTGAAAATAAGTATTACTATGACGGTCAAAGTCTCGGTAGTGTGACCGATGGTAACATGACCAAGCAAGAAATGTGGAAGACCAGTTCCACCTATGTTGATATTGAGAAAACTTACAACACTAATTATGGTATCGTTACTCAGG
>CAYOVR010000104.1:0-4409 GCA_964407465.1 uncultured Candidatus Saccharibacteria bacterium | reverse complement strand
ATTTCCGCTTCAAATTCCGGCTTCATCTTGAGCATGTCCATGTTGTCGTGCGTCATCAGCACAAGATCATGCTCGCCCGTCGCCACCTGAGACATTGAAGTATTTCGTTTGGCCGCATCCCGCGAATCAACAACGTGAATCTTCATCAGCGGAAATGCTGACCGTGCCGCTTGAACAAACCCCGGCAACACCTTCTTTGGAACGGCAATGGCTGGCTTACGCGCAATTCCCAGCCGCTTCAACTCGCTGGCCGACGCGATCATCGCCAAAGTCTTGCCCAGCCCGACCTCATGCGCCAACAAACCACGCTTTTCAATCACCGCACGGAAAACCGCCGCCGCCTGATGTTTTCGGAGCTTCCACCCACCAGCCAAGCCAGGAACAACGCCCTCGCCTTTTTCATCCAACAGAAACTCAACATTGTATTCGGCAGGCACATGCGAGTTGAACAAGTCATTGTACTTGCTCAACAACTTCTGCTTGCGCTCATCATTTTCCCAGACCCATTCACGGAACCGCTGTTTGATGGCGTCCAGTTTTGTATTTGCGGCCTGTGTTTTTTCTGCATTGAATCGGCGTTCCGTTCCGATGTTTGTTTTGATTTCATCAAAAACAGACGCCTGTTTCCCCGTCAGCGCCAGATTGAGCAACTTATCGAATGGCAAATCTGCCGTTCCCCAAGTCGTTGTGGCCAACCTTGAACCGCGAGCGCGCGACCGATCCAGCGAAAGGGTAAATGCTCCCAAGTGCCGATCATACGAAACGCCAACATTGCCTGGGTCATCTTCAAACAATTCCGCCACAAACTGAGAAATAACCTGTGGCTCCACCCACGGAGCGCCCATCTCCACCGAGATTTCATCCGATCGAATATCACGCGGTAACAACTGTTCCAGCGCATCAACATTGGCCTGATAAAAGTCGTCCGTCGCCGCTGCAATTTTCGCTTCCGCCAGTTTCCGGCGAACATTCCCAGACAGGTAATGTGGAGCCAGTTCCCAATTTCCGTTGGGCGTCTGGAACGCAATCTTTTGGGCAACCAGTTCTTCACCGATCGTTCGCTCATCAAGTCCCAAATCTTCGGCCAATTGAGAAAGAACAATCTCGCCATTCATCTGAAACGACTTGGCGACCGCTTCCACAACATTCGCCGGTTTTGCATCTGCCCGAATGCCCGAAACCGTTGATTTCGTGAAAATCGGCTGTTTCTTCGCAATCTTTTTCTTGGCGTCGTAATCTTCCAGCGCCATCAAGCGGTACAGGTCTGGGTCGCCTTCCAACGCTTCCCGATTTTTCTTGTCGCTGATTGGCCCATACTTGGCACTGAACGCATCGTAGGCTGAATTGAGAGCCTTTCGGAACGCTGGCCCGCCGACCTTTCTTCCCATTTCGGCATCAATCAGGTCGTCAAACGCATCACGAATTTTGAGCATTCCGTCAACACGTTTGATCCGATCCGGCGTTGCGTCAATCTCAGCCAGCCCACCAGAAACACTTTGCAAAAGCTGGCCATCTTTGACGATGTACCCACCCTCTTTTGCTTTCATCCCGGCTTCTTTCATTCGTGGCTGACGAACGCTGGAATACTCAGACATCACTCCTTGCGGGAGATTGGCCATCGCTTCGGCCAAACGTTGCTCAAAATCATCAGTTCGATCAACATTGGCTCGACCAGGGTACATTCGGTTGTTGCCGTTGAAATCGCCCAGAATTTGAGACGGATTCTCCGCAAAGTAGTTGTTCAGTTTGATTTTCTGATAACCAGCACCACGCGGATCATTTACTTCTGACGACTTCACCCACGCATCGCTTTTGGAGGTTTCTCCCGGCAATCGCTTCCGAAGGATAATCAAGTCCGTCACAACCGAAGTCAGCGCCGTTTTGCCAAATGTCTCAGCCGGAAAGCGCATCGCCGACACCAAATCAGCCTGCTTTGCCAGTTCTTTCCGAATATCTTCACCGCGCCGACTGTCCATGGTTCCGGTGCTGGTAATGAACATCACCAATCCGCCAGGTCGAACTTTGTCCAATGCCTTCAGGAAAAAGTAATTGTGAATCTGTGGCAAAAGCTTGTTGTAGCGATTGTCAGAGATTCGATAATCCCCAAACGGCACATTGCCAATGGCAAGATCGAAAAAGCCGTCAGGAGCCTTCAAATCCTCAAAGCCCTGTATGTGGATATTGGCATCCGGATAAAGCATTTTGGCGATGTTGCCCGTCGTGTTATCCAGTTCCACACCTGTAAATGTCGCCTTGTCGCGCAGATGAGAGGGAATCAGCCCCAGAAAGTTACCGGAACCCATTGACGGCTCAAGCACTCGCCCTTTGGTGAAGCCCAGCCGTTCCGCCATTGACCACATCGCCGTCACGATATGCGGGTCAGTATAATGAGCATTCTTGGTCGAAGCAGAAGCCGCCTTATAAGCTTCCTCTCCGATCAACTCTTTCAATTCTTGCTGACGATCAAACCACTTTTTACGATCCTCATAAGTGTTGCCAGTCGCCGCAAACAAATCCTTGATGCCGCCAAAACCAGCATACAAGGCCATTGTTTCCTGTTCTTCAACCGTTGGCCGACGACCTTCGAGCAGGACTTGGCGCATCGTTTTGATGGCGTCCACATTCTGCTTGTACTTGGTCACTGCGCCACCAGAGCGAATCTGATCAACAATGTCCGGCGTAATCGTGAAAGATGCCGAAGTTAAAGTAGCCAATGGCTGAGACTTCGGTTTTGGTGTTTTGACAGGCTTCGGCTGTGGTTCTTCCGATTGAACTTCTTCCGCCACTTCTGGCAAATCAGCAACAGCAGCCTGAATTACGGCTTCACCGGCTGCAATTGGTTCTGTTTCTTGTGCGACTTCCGCGACAAGTTCTTGAGCGTGTTCGCTGTTGCTTGATTCAGTTGTTTGCTCTGCTTCGTCTCCAAAGAGGGACGGAGTGGCTTGTTTTCCCAATCCTCGCCGTTTTCCTGACTTTGCAGGTTTGCCAACGACTGATCCAGACTTTGCTGTCCCTTCTGGCTTTTCGCTTTTTGCCGCAACTGGCTTACCTGTTCCTGGCTTATCGGCAAGCCCGCTTTCTGGTAATCGTCCATCGTCAACAGATCGTTCATCGCTACTTACCTCTCTTTTTCGCGCTGTTTGGACATCATTTTGATGCCGTTTCGTTGCTCGCTCCCCATCAGGATCATAACGAGTTCCAATTGGTTCGCCTGTTTCCGCATCCCGAATGATTGTCGTCTTACCACCTTTGCCTTCATTCTCCCACAACTCAAAATCCACTTCGCCTACTCGTTGCACATCTTCCAGCGAGTGAATATCCCCCATAATCCGTTCAACGGAGTTTTTCCGACGAATCGGTTGCAACACATCCCCACCAGAACCAACTTGTAGGCCCCCATCGGGAGATTGGCCGACTTCAGCATCCCCATCCTTTTCGGCTTTTTCTCCCGATGGTTCTGTTTTGCCCGTGTCGTCCACTTCCCCCAAAGGCTCCGACACAGGCAAAGCAGTATCTTCACTTTTCAGCCAATCCTTGAACCCATCAACGGGCATTTGGGTAATCGCGCCGCGTCTGTCCGGCCCTTTCCCATCGTCAAAATGAGCATCATAAAGCTCTTCTGCTTCGGCTTGAGTTTCCGCACCCAGAATCACCTTATGTTCGTCAAATTCGCCCGTTTTTGCGTCTACCTGATCCACAACAAACACTTCGTTGGAATCAACTTTCGGCCCAATGTAAACGTCAATCTGTTCTTCGTCGGCTCCCTCCGTTCGACGAATGTAGCCATAATGCGCCGACATCTCGACTTCCCACGGCTTGCCATCGGCATCTTTGCCAGATCGAGTCGAACCTTCTGGATTTTCGATGGTAATGTCCAAGCCGTGCAGGTTGACATGGCCTTTTTTGTAATTTCCCGCCTCTTTCTGGGCTTCTGTCGGCTCGCTAAGGTCATTCTTTGGCGAGGTTGCCGCTTCGTGTGCAGCGGAATCAATGACAGACTTCTTGCGATTCGTCTTAATCTTTCCATCTTTTGTTTTGGGAGCCTTTTCTAGCTCATCAAGCATGCTGGCTTCATCGTCAGTCATTTCTCCCAAGATTTCATCATTTTTCGACTGTGGAACATTTTCAGTTTCACGTGGAACACTTTCCGTTTCATGCCCTTTCCCAACTGTCCTCTTTACTTCTTCAGCCAATGCCGTTTTCGTCGGTTGCTTTCCTTCTTTCTTCCCATACAAGGACTTCAACCGACCAGCACGAACCCGCTGATGACGTTCTCCTTTGATTTGCCGGATTTTCTTCACAACGGCACCCATCTGCCCTTCGTTGAGATTCACCTTCCCGCGAACAGCATCGGCATGCAGCTTTTCAACAGCTTCCAAATACTCGTCAAACTCATCATCCGCTACTTC
>CAYOVR010000103.1:0-4437 GCA_964407465.1 uncultured Candidatus Saccharibacteria bacterium | reverse complement strand
TGCTTTTTCTTCTGGGTAAACATCACGGCTGTTGGTGATTTCGTGGAAAGACAAGTCATCACCTTCAACGTTGATTACATAGTTATCGAACATGACAACTAAAGTGCCTTCTTCCCCAAGGGAGAAGAAAGTGTTGTCAGGAGCACCTAAAGTGTTGTCTGGGTTGGTGCGAGTAGGATCAGTGATTGGGCTACCATCATTCTTGGTTCCCTGATTGCTTGAGATGACAGAACCAGCGAAAGCAGGACCGGCCACACATGGCTCGTCTTTGCATTCTTTACCGTAGCTCTTACGCTTGTCGGTTAAGGTGTTCTGTTCTTCATCGTACCAAGTGATCATAACGTAACCATTGGCATCTTCTGGATCAGTGGTGGTAAAGAAGTAAGTGTCGCTGTTAGCAGTGGCTGTACCGTTACCGGTTTCACCGGTGGAAACAACTTCCCATGTGAATTCAACTGCAACATCGCTTGGGTTGGTAACTTTCCAGCGACGTTGTGTCTCTGGATCATCACTACAAACACTTGAAAGGCCAAGGCCACCGATTGTGTCGTCTGCAACTTCAATGGTTACAGAGTCAGTGTTGTTATCTAAATTTGGATCAGTAACATCTTCAACAATAATGTCGTTTAAGGTAAAAGCTTCTACGGCAGAGTCACCAATTGCAACACTAGCGGTGTTAATAATGGTCTCGCCTTCCATACCTTCATCTACAGTAACAGTGATGTCGAGTATAACAGTTTGATCATCATCGATTTCACCGATGGTCCACACTCCCGTGGCGCTATCAAACGCGTCAGCTTCGACTGCAGAGACGAAAGTTAAGCCAGCAGGTAAAACATCTGTGGCAATTGCGTTCTGTACGGTAGCTGGACCGTCATTATGAACACTCAAGGTAAAGGTAAACTCATCACCTACGTTAGGAGTGTAATCGTTAGAGAATTTTGCAATCGAAAGATCAGCGGTGTTGATGTCGATAGCGGTTTTCTCTTCTTGTGGCTCGTTCTCGTCTAAGACGCGAGCTAAACTTTCAGAGTTGGCTTCATCTGTTTCATCAGATGGCTCTTCTGAAGGGTCAGGTACAACAGTGTTATCTGTTACATCTGCAACTGGGACTAGGTCAGTCTCTGCAGCAATTACAGAAACTGGCATGACGAGCTGTGCAGCAAGCGCTACAACAGCGAATCCAATGACCAAGGTTTTGACTTGGGAATTGGAGCGGAACAAACGTGAGAGTACGTTCATATGCGTATGGGAGAACTGCGTGCCCCTACCCTGCTAAGGCCACAAAAGCGAGTTCTTAGATTAATTCTAACTAATAATATCTTATAAAAACTAACACCCCACAAAGGGGTTAGCCATTTATTATACCACTCGAGGCCAGAAAAATGCAACCAAATTTGCCCTTAAAGGGGCACTATTTTAGAAATTTTGGCTTAATATTGAATGATTTCACCACATTTAAGAGAATCTTGTCAAATTTTGATACCAAAAGCTGTCGCCCACTTTGGCGACAGCTATATTTTTAGGCAGATCCTAAAGCCCAAAAAACTTCAGAATTTCACTTCTCACTTGGTAAATTAAGCTTGGGTGTATCTTATTAAGAGTAACTTGGTATGAAGTAGTGTCTCCATTACCCAACCTTACAGAAATTTCAACTGGGTTAAAATCATTGCCAGAAACCGATAATATTCTGTTACTGTTGGCCGGCACTGGGATCTGGAAATACCCTCTTGAGTCCGTGAGCACACTTGCCCCATTATTGATTCCTACCTTTACACCTGAAAGAAATCGTCCATATTTATCCACGACTACCCCCGAAACAATCCCAGGTTTAAAATAATTTTTTAGCACTTGAGCAACAGGCTTTGCTGATCCATCTTTTCTGAATACAGCAGTTTCCCCACCATGCGCAACCCAATAATTAATTCCTGTAAATATTTCTCTGTGCTTATATAGCAACTCGATTTCCTGAGCGATGAAGTCAGCTTGCTGCTGTTCTGTCATTGCTCCATGAATATCGTGAATTGGAGCTCCAAACTCTCCAACAACAACAGGAGCTTTTTGAAGTTCGTGTAAATAGATTAAATCGTTGATGAACCTTTCAGCAGTTTTTACATAGTGATCGGCTACAATAACTCCCCCGGTCTTAGCTACGGAATCAGGAGTAAATACAAGCCTTGCGACATCTCCATTCGCACTATAGTAACCGCAACGGATACCCTTCTTAGAAACCTTGGCGAAAGATTCGTTGCAGGCAGCTGTAGACTGAATAACAAAATTCCTAAACTCTTCCGCTGCCACAGGATTCCTTCCCGGATCTTTTAAGACACCGTTCTCGGCTTCTGGGGCCGGAGTAAAAATATCGCCTTCTACGAACAGGTTGGAGTGATTAGTCAGAAAATACTTTGTTTTATCTATATGCTCTTGAGCAGATGTAAACTTTTTATAGCCGAACCAGCCTTCCCATCCTGAAAAATTACCACGAAACCAAACCTTTAGGTTTTGTTCTCGAGCTTCGTTAACCCACTTCGTCATGAACGGAATAAACTCTTCATCATAAGGAGTATCGATAGCAACACAGTTTGCACCTAAATCTTTTATTGCAGCAATCTGAGAATCTATAACTTTTTGCAGTCCCCCGGGATTACCAACCCAGTCTCTGGCTGTGTCTCTAGAAAATTTCATAGTATCGAGGCACTCATACTCCCAAATACTACCAGAGTTAGTGACTACAGATTCACCTAATACCTGCCCATTACTGTGCATCAATGAAGCTAAACCACCACCCGCAACAGCAACTAGTATTAAAGCTAACACAATATATTTTTTAGTCTTGTTTACCATTTGCGTTTAAATATCTTAATCTCTTTCTCTGAATAAACTTCATCAAAGTTTTGATATAATCTTTCTTTCATTACAGGATCTTCATACAAAACCTTTGAAACCGCGTCGTGTGCTTTTAAAGGGATCCACTTAACCTGATTCTCAGGCTCTTCGAGAGCATCGCCCCAATAAGGCTTATTTCCTATGTAAATAATATTTTGCATAGGAATACCACTGCGAACAATACTGATAGTACGAGCGTAGTCATCTAGTAAAACCAGCCCACCGTCATAATTTCTTTTCATCCAGCGCTCCGCTTCTGGACGCTCTGCTGAAGATACACCAACCCAACCATCCTCAAAAGTAATAACTTTTGAATATCCGATTCCGTATAATCCAAATTGTAAAACAAATAGAGCAATGATTAAAGCTTTACCACCGATTTTGATCTTATAATATAGATAACTAATGAAAATGGCAGCAAAAGGAAGCATTAACAAACCATACCGGACATTAAACAGGTTCGTGCCAAAAGTTGTCGGCGTAAGACTTGGAATATATATAACAGACTGCCCCACCACTAATGTAAAAACATTGAAAATGAATATGATAAAAATGATGAGGCCAACTAAATACCTACTCTTCTCTAATTTATTACCTAGATAATAAGCAAACCCCACTAACGCCGTAGGTAAAAGGAAAACACCGACATTGCTCAATGAAGTAATAAAATAATATAGCGCCGCTACTCCCAGATGTCTGTACGCTGGTAACTGACCAGCTTCAAGAAAAGCATTTTGTTGAGATTTCGCTGAGAATTCACTATTAGTAAAATATAATGGATCTCCTAAAATCAAAAAATCCCAAGCAAACCAAAGCCCAATTCCAAAAAATGCTAAAGTGCTAAATAAGAAAATAATACCTTCCAACTTGGCCCAACTTCTTGTTTTAAAAACACCGAAAGCTTCGCCGATGCTCCGTGGAAATCTTTTCCAAGGAAAGTAAAACAGGCCTAGTACACCCAATTCAACTGCAACCAAAAACCACCCATCGTATCGAGTAATCGTAGCAAGAAAGCCGAAGAGAGCAGCGAAAATTAAATCAATATGCCTCTGCGATTCTTTCAGATATCGCAAAAAGTAGTACGTCGACAACAGGAAAAACATAATCAATGGGACTTCTGTCATCGGCGTAGTTTGCATATATAGAATGTTGGGATTCAACATAAAAATCAATGCCGCAAAAAATGCCGCAGCTTTATTCTTTGAAATCAATAATGCTGTTCTGTATATAAATATACTCGAAACAATGAATGACAACCCAGAAACTATTGAACCAGCAAGCCCTGTTCGCCAAAGAAAATCAAAATATACAAATGGAACTAACATTATGTGAGGTAGGGGCAACCAAATACCGCCAAGCTGTGCAAAACCTGGGGTAATACTATGCATTACTCGTTTCGCAATATTCAAGTGAGATTCAGCGTCTCCATAAAGCAAGATGTAATCATTCACGTAGCAAAACCATGTTGCTGCAATAGATAAAAACAAGGAAATGAAAAAGACTAGCTTGATGTGATTTAAACCATTAAACCAAGTTTTAAATTTGGTCAGT
>CAYOVR010000102.1:0-4456 GCA_964407465.1 uncultured Candidatus Saccharibacteria bacterium | reverse complement strand
AATTCCAGGCCTTCGCGTTAAGTATTCTAATGAAAGGATCTTGACGATTATATCTGTAGCCGATTACTACATCAAAGTCAGGGACATAAGGAAGGAAAGAGTGTAGTTCTGAAAGATCAAATTGTAAATCTGCATCAGTGAAAAAAATGTACTCATACTGGCAATTTTTAATCCCAGTTTGCAAAGCTGTCCCATACCCTTGGTTTGATTCGTGCTGAACTATTTTAATATTTGAATTTTGAGCTTGCAAGTTTTTCGCGATCGCTATAGTTTGATCCGCACTACCATCGTCAACTAGAAGGATCTCATATTTATCACTAATTTGATTGGCGATTTCGTTAGCCGATTTCAAGCAAGCTTCAATATTTCCTGCTTCGTTAAAAGCAGGTACGAATATGGACAGTGATGGAAGTTTAGAGTTCATAAGCTAATATTTTTACAGTCGTATAGGTCCAGATCATTATTTCTAGTGCTATCAATCAGTTCGCAGTTATTAGTGACAAATTCAGCTTTGTCAAAATTATAATCACCCTCTTTCCAAATATCACCCATCAAAAAATATCTAACCGACCCATCTTCTAGTTTGTCTTTAAACTCATCAAAGCTCAGTATGGGATCAGTCCCGTAGAACCCCCCGAGATTCATAACGGGAAGACCTGTTTCTATTATTATATCATCCGCGGTAAACGAGCTTTGAGTGGCAACAATAAATTTAGACTTATTTTGTTTGTTTTTCAACACACCAAATATTTTATTTGGTAATGATTCATCAATCGGTCTCAAGAATTCATTGGGTCCAGCTTGTGGAAGGATGGCATCAATTCGATTTGAGAAAGAATATTTAATCCATAATGTAGGCGAAACGAAAAGAAGAGCCAGCGTAGAAAGTATTAGAATGTCCCAAGCTGTTTTTTTGAAAGTTTTATGAGAAAGAATCATGAAACTTAATATAGCTGAGATGAGAATTAGCAGAGAGGACAAAATAACTTTTAGCAAAGAGTATTCAGGGAAATTATTTAAAATCAGCCAAAAGCTTAAGCCTGAGAAAAAAAGTGAAAATGGGAGAAGCCATTTCCCACAACCATCTAATTTATACAATTTCAGCATGAGCGTAAAACCACTACCACTTAAAACCGCAATTGCAGGAGCCATAGTTGCAACGTAATAAGGATGCATGAAAGGTATTGTGCTGATGATAACTATCCCACAGAGCAACCAGCAAGACCAAAAAATCCCAGTATATTGTTCTGGTAAAAGAGGGGATTTTCTTTTGATAGTTAGTAAGATGCTAATAGCTCCGAATATTGCTAAAACCAAAAACCAGCTAGCTTGTCCTCCAAGTGATTTGTTCCAAAGACGAAATACTCCGGCTTGCCCTCCGAAAGCAGGCGCCCCGATCCCGCTAAACACAGCTCTCTGAGGTTCATCAGCCTCTATTTTAGTTTCGTCTATTTGCTCTATTGTATTTTTTGACTTGAAAATTGGAGGGAATGATGATTGCTGTCCGAAGAGTCTACTAATCCCATTGTATCCAAGAGCTAGGCTTAACTCCGAGTTATCATTGGTTGAGCCAACGTAAGGTCTTTCAGTAGAAGGTGTTGAATCAACAATAAATATCCAAGAAAACGATGTGACTATTAAGATTATTCCTAGTACGACCAAAGAAACGATTTTTCTTTTCCAGGTTGCTTGGAATGCAACGAAATAAGTTAACAGAAGCGCTGGAATGGCGATAAACGCCTGAGTTCCCTTTGTATTAAAACTCAGCCCCAAAAGAATTGTGCTTAATACTAAATATTTGAACTTTCCAGACTCAATAAATTTAAATAGCATCCAACCACAAAGAATTAGCAATAAAATTAATACTGAGTCTGGTTGGTTTGTTGAAGCCATCACAGCGCTAATAGGTGTCAGCGCTAAAATTGCTGCTGATAATAGCCCTGCTTTTTGCCCGCTTGAGTTCTTAACAATTCTATAAAGTAATTCTATCGAAAATAGATGAGCTATTGTTTGCGGTAATATCAACGCCCATCCATGAAAGCCAAATACTTTAACCGACAGTACTTGAATCCATAAGGCTAGTGGAGTTTTGTCGATAGAAATAAATCCTCCGGGATCAAAGGAGGCGAAAAAAAAATTATGCCAGTTTTGAGTCATGCTCCTAACCCCAGCTGCATAATAAGTATTGTTGTACCCATTTTTTTGGAGTAAGACAACTTCAAGGACTAAAGCTATCACAAGGAAGCCCAAATGGATAAATGTCCAACGGTCAAGTTTTATTTCAAGTCGTCTCAAAGTTTAGACTTTGATTTGGTGATCAGTAATTCGCTTTTCAACCACATCCCAATTGATGTTTTTGAAAAAAGTTTCGATGTAGTCTTTACGATTAACACCATAATCAATGAAGTACGCGTGTTCGTAAACATCTAGAGCGACGAGTGGTGTGGCGTTCCAAATTGGAAAAGCATCATGACCATCACCGAGGACGTTCATGAGTTCACCACTGTCCCAGTCATAAGCTGACCAGACCCAACCGCGCGCTGCAATACCAGTTTGTTTCATATCGTTAAGCCAAACATCAAAACTGCCGAAGCTTTTGTTGATTAGTTTGGAGATACCATCTAACGGAGTGATACTCTTTCCACCAAGATGCGAAAAATACAGTTCGTGACCTTTGATGGCATCAATGGCAAATGACAATCCTAACTTTAAACTGCGTAAATCGGATTGCGTGGCGTTGGCAGTGCTTGCGTCAACGGTTTTAAGTTTCTCTTGAATCTCGTTAGCTTTTTTTATGTAGCCTTCGTAGAGTTTGTAATGCTCTTGCATCATTCGTTCAGAGAACCCGTCCATTCCGCTGATCGATTCAAATTGTTTTGCTTCGTATTTGTACATATGTAAAACTTAATAATTTGCCCAGCTTCTTTGTTGCAAGCTCCGTTCTTTACTCACTGTAGGTTAACTACACTTCGCTCAGATACTCGCTTGCGCCTCGAATCTGAACAAATGTAGTAAGTTTTATGCTTTACCTAGAGTTGCTTTACCTTTTTCCCATCCAGCTGGACAACGTTCGCCAGTTTGTAACGCTTCAACAACGCGCAAAGTTTCGGGAATGTTGCGCCCGACAGAATCGCCAGAAACTAACATGAAGCGAAGAACTCCTTCAGGATCGATGATAAATGTGCCGCGTTGAGCGGAGCCATCAACATCAAGAACGCCGTACATGTCTGCTAATTCTTGAGTTGTGTCAGCGACGATTGGATAGGCGACGTCTTTCAAGCGATCATCAGTTTCGTACCAGGCTTTATGAACATATTCGCTATCAGTACTTGCGCCCAAGACCTCACAGTTAAGCTTTTTAAAGTCTTCGTAGTGTTTGCCAAATTCCTGAATCTCAGTGGGGCAGATAAAAGTGAAGTCGCGTGGGTAGAAAAATAGAACTAACCATTTGTCTTTGAAGTCGCCCAAAGAGACTCTTTTGTAATCGCCTTTTTGGTAAGCTTGTAAGTCTTCAAAGATTGGAGCGACTTGGCCTACTTGAGGTGTTTCGAACATTGTATCGTATAGATGATCAACTTCGTCATGCATAGTAGTATATCCTTTCAAAATCAATACTTATACTATTATAATAGGCTTTTGCGGTCATAAAATCAATAAAAAAATCCCCCGATTTTATTCGGGGGATTAGATTTTTATTTACGATAGCCGCCTGTCGTTGGATCGATCTGAGGGTATGGGTTGTTCACTCTTGGTTGAGTACTGCTTGAGTTTCCTTCCTTAGGAGACCAGGGATTCCACCACGACCTCTCCTGTACTGGTGGTTTAGGTGAAGGGCTGTAAAAAATACCTTGTGGACCAAATAGATATTCAAAAGGATTTCTGAAACGATTATTATCCCTTTCGTCATATGGACATTCGTCACATTCCTTTTTTGCATCAGCGAACAGGGGGTTTACTCGATTCATTAGATACAACGCTGAGAACAGGAATCCAACAATTACAATCGCCGTTAAAAGTATTGGTAACATATTCTTCTTAAACTTTGAAGCACTTTTTGCCATTTTTGTTTCGTTAGTTTTTATTCTTAATAATATGATAAGATACTTTAATTCAATTGGCAAATAGAAAAAAGAGCGCATCGAAAGATGCGCCCTTGGGCTTACATGACGTAGACCCACCATGGATCCGACCACCCACCGTCTCGGTTGCGAACTTGGAACGAATACCAGCCGATATTACCCAAAGTCGCGATCATGCTTATCTGGCCATTGTCGGCGTAGGGGATTTGCGAACCCGAGAGCGTGCCACTCCCACCATTGGGAAACGTCACACGCACGCTTGGTCGTGATTGAAAACCGTTGCCGTAGAGTGTGTACGCTCTGTTTTGAGTCGACCAAGTCGGATTCGGGTAGATGGTTGAGATTTTCGGCTTGCGGTAGATGTAACCGTTGAACCA
>CAYOVR010000101.1:0-4544 GCA_964407465.1 uncultured Candidatus Saccharibacteria bacterium | reverse complement strand
CCATACGCTGCTGCAGGGTTGTCCATATGCTCAAACTGTTCTTGAGCTTTCTCTCGCTCCCAAGGGTTGAGAGCTGCGGCTTCGTTGACTTCTAGATGATTAAACATCCAGTTTTCATTGGGACGCCACAGATAGTAACAGTTGTTGCAGGAAGGGTTTTCTACCTTGTACTTACGCTGGGTTGGATCACAGAATTTGATCTCGCCATCTACTTCAATTCCCTCTTTAGGAATTGAGCAGTGGCCACCAATAGTGACCTTCCACCAATAAGGAGCTGTACCGTCTTCCTTAAGTGCTACAATCGCCGTACCAGAGTTGGTTGGCTTAACCTGATGGATGATTTTGCCACCAGATGGATCGTATGGAACCTTAACCTGAAGAGGAACAAATCGATCACAGTTCTTGCACTTTGGCATGATCGATTGGCCGCAAGAATCCACAATAGAAACAGTACGCTTAGAAGAAGACAGTCCAAGCGGAACAGTCTGATTACGTACGTCAGTAGATTCAAGAACTCTAAAGGAGGTAGAGATCTTGTCAGAAGAGCATGACATCTCTTCTTGGGTCATACCAGAGAGGATAGCTTCTACGGCTTTATTGCCGCCATAGGCCCACTGTCGGCTGTTCTGCTTAGTGCAGGTACGACAGACGGTCTCTGAGTCAAAGCTTTTAAGTTCTTCGGTGGTATCTCGGTTAGTGAGGTATGGAGTCGATAGTGCTTCATCTTTTCTGATCAGTGTCACCGGGACGGTCACTGCATCACTCCCCTGATTTAAACTCTAGGATGGATTCATCGATGAACTTCCTTGCCTCTTCTAAAACCTCGATAGCTAGCTCAGGAGAGCTTTGTGCTCGGGCTTTTGTTGTGATGAGGCGTTCAGGTTTAAGTGTGAGTTGTTCAACTGTCGCCGCGAGGTTCGAGATAATGGTTTGCGTTTGTTCAGCAATCCAACCATCGCCATCGCCGCAGACACGCTGAAGAAGAGTCGCCGCAAGTATTGCTTCTTGTAATAACTCATACGGCAGTGTTCTCTTCATGTAGTCGTGATTAGTCTGAATATCTTTGAGGATTTCGACGGGCAATTCAGAGTGCGATGCTGCAAACAACACCGCATCTTCATACCCATCTTCTCCTCCTTCGTCTCCCTCTACCCCATCTTCTCTATCTTCATCATCCCAATAAGCCATATCATCACCCCTGATTCTGATTGGTCTTCTTATCCCCATCCTTCTTTTCTACTTCTTCTTCCTCTCCCTCCCTTTCTTTTTCTTTTTTTCTTCCTTCTTTTCTCCCTTTTTTTCTCATTCCCTCTTTCTTCTTTTTTAACTCTCTCCTTACCCACACTCTTTACAGGGACGGTGGGTAAACCTTTGGAGATAGACAAGAAAGACCTGCTGAGAAACAACGCCATTTAGTGTTTTGGTAAGAACCATATCGGCCTCTTGAATATGATATGGTTCCCATTGTTTCTCGGCAGCATCTGAGAGAAATTCAACAAGGGATGTTATAGAGACGTTATAAACAGAATATTCCGCAGGCCCAATTTGGGCAGCAGTATCTGTACCGGGGACTAAACGTCCTGTCTGAACTAGAAACTTGAGCTGTTGTAATATTTCATCCATAACAGGAGTATATCAATTTCTGGAACCCTTTGTAAAATTTTTTGCTATTTCATCTCTTATAATAGATCTCTGCATCTCAATGTTTTTACGATGGTGTTCTTTACCGGATTGAGTTGCTAGCCATGCAATAAAGATAGCACTACCAATAAGAAATGCTGCTACCAGATAAACATAAGTAGCTTCGCTCACATTGGCTCCCATCTGCCAATTTCGCGACGCACTTTCCTAAACTTAAGCAGTTTTGTCTCATGGTAACGCTTGAGCACTTCTTCATCTGTCAATCCTGTACGGATCGTAATACCTTCTCGATGAATCTTACCTAATTGACCGATTTCATCTAGATAAACACGTTCGGCTTCGTCATAGGTTTGCAGGGGCTTAGAATAGATAGCCCATGTTTCACCTCCGTCGACACTTTTCTGTACCGAGTATTCATATGCTGCCATACTATAACCCCATCTTTAGAGTCGTAATTAACAAGAATTAGCAGGTATCACACTAGGTGACAGGGCTGGGATAGTATCCTTGGAGGGGAAAAATTACTATCCCAGCCCTGTCACCCTATTTCACCTGCGCGAGTTCCATTACAACGCCTAAGTAGTCATGATCTGGACTACAGTTTGTTGTATAGAATTCGTAAAGCCAATCATTTTGAGCATCTGTTAGTTCATCTTTGTTAGCTTCTAGATATGCTAACATAGTGATACCTAAGCATGATGGAGAGGCTTGACTTAATGAATTAATTAAGAACATTGGGCCGGATTCATATTCCACATATTTATAGATATGAGGAAAAGCATTCATGAACCATTGATCCCAATAAACAACTTCAGTGTCTGTCAGAGCCGGAATTGGATTATCTTCCAGACAACACCGTTGTTCTTCCCAAATTAATTCAGCTTCTTCAGATTGGAATTTCTTAAGCTGATCAAATTTACAGACTTTACAGCTGCAATTCGGATCATGCTTATCATCGCGAAGCTTAGAAAGACCCCAACTGAATAGGGTGGCAGGAGATACTTGAAATGCCCTGCCACCCGTAGTCAGAGAAAGGATAGGAGTTGCTGTAGAAAACAGCATTACGTACCCTTTAGGAGTCCAGCATTATCTAAAGTTAGATAAGCTCTAAACTTTTCAATGAAATCTTCAATGCCACAGTCTACTGCAACTTCCCCAACAGTGTCGGGAAATTGAGAGTTTGTGCGAATTGCAATTTCAAAGTCATTAGAAATACTGAAAAACACTTCTTCAGTAATTTCATTAGGAGTAAAAGGCTCATGAGGAATAGAAGCGGTTTCTTCCTTCTGAGCTTTACTACGCCTGATTTGGTCGGGAACTAACACACTCAAACTCGTTAGTCTCATGATTGCGGTAACTGGCGTTGTGCTGCTAAATAACATTAGCCCGCCTCTACCAGACGATTAGCAAGATGCTGCTGAAGAAGAAGTTGAGTAACAAGATCTTCTTGATTCGTCTGAAGTCGGGCAAGAGCAAACAAGTCACTCTTGTTATCTAGCTGAGCGCTAAGAGAACGCCAGTTACCACGCCGTGCAGCGTCGTTGATGGGAGCACAGACACGACTAGCCGTGTCACATGCACAGACAGCAGAACGCTTCGCATGATCCATGCTAACGCCTGTATCAGCCAAACGAGCTGTCATAGCCATCAAGGACGTGAACGGTCCCATGGGGGCAACAAAGAAAAAGGTATTAGACTGGAGTTGGAGTAGGTCGCGTTTCAGCTGATCCAACGACGATCGAAAAGTCCCGGGCATCTGTTGCAAACTCCTTCTGGGCGCGTCGATAACGTCTTCCGTCAGAACCAAAAGTGACTGCGTACACCTGGAATGCCAGCATCCAGAAACCAGCCCACGCCATAGCAGGGAAGGCCCAAATGATACCAGCGCACAAGGCAAGACCAGCTGCTGCGATACCAGCAGTTGGTCCAGCAACAGCAACAGTCATAACATCTGCGGGATTCTTTTCGATACCTGGAATGTGAGTACCGGACCAAATCATGAACAGGAAAGGCACGAAGAACGGAGTGCGAGGAGCATATCCGATCTGTCGTGCAGCATACATATGTCCAAGTTCATGAGCTACCGCAGTGCCCATAACAACCATAGCAAGCCACAGAGGGAATGCCATAGTCAGCATGAGCCAAGAGAGACCAAAGGTCACAGTGGTAACAAGGAGCTGGACAGAGAACTTAGAGTAGGCCACGCTGAAGCGATGACCCTGATGACGAACGGCTTCGACAGAAGCAACGCCGGAATCGTTGACATGCTTACGGAATCGGTTGTAGAGCTTGGCTGACTGGGTCTTCACCCACTTTGTAGCCTTAGAGAGCTTAGTCTTCATTGGTTGGTTCCGTTTCTACAGTGAGTCTCAGGGACTCAGCGAGTTTGCGGGAACGCCTTTTCATAAAAGCTAAAGGTCGTTCGTAAAAGGATGGAAACAGTTCGTCGGCTGCTTTGCCAATAGCCCAAGTTTTAAGGACTTTAGATACGGTTGCAGCAGTCGATTTAGACTGAGGCAACAGTAGGATGAGTTGGGGATCCACCTTGGGCAATCTCGACGGCCTGGAGGCCCCGAATGTTGAGATCAACGAGTTCGGCAAGCCATTCAGTGGAGCGCCGGACATAGAAGAGAATAGCAAGGCCGACTCCTGTCGTAGCAACACGGAATCCAACTTCGGTACCTACAGTGTTCACTGCTCGATGAATGAAAGTCTTCTTAACGAAACCTTTAACAGCAGAAACGAAAGCAGCGAACATTGTAGGAGTTCCTTTAGTCTTGGGCGATTATGGCAAAGCTACAAGCTATTAGCCACGCAATAGCGACAGGCCAGTAGCCAACGAAAAAGAAAAAGAGAGCAAGGGCAAAGTCAAGTCGAGCGAGAAGTCGCATGTCGACTCGCTT
>CAYOVR010000100.1:3349-4561 GCA_964407465.1 uncultured Candidatus Saccharibacteria bacterium | reverse complement strand
AGACACTTACAGACAACAAGTCCGTGGTGGTAAGGGCGTTATTGGCCAGTCTCTGAAAGAAGAAGATGTAGTTGAACACTTAATCTCCGCCAGCACACACGATGATATCATGTTCTTTACTAACAAAGGCCGTGTCTTCGTAACCAAAGCCTACGAACTACCAGAAGGTAGCCGTACTAGCAAAGGCCAAGCTCTCGTGAACTTCCTCCAGCTCGGCAATGGCGAAAGTGCCACAGCTGTCCTCGCCTTACCAAAGAAGAGCGAATCAAGCTTCCTAGTTATGGCCACCAAAAAAGGCCTTATCAAAAAAGTTTCTCGTGATGAATTCACCAAAGTTCGCAAATCAGGAATGATCGCCATTGGTCTCAAAGAAGAAGATGAACTAAAGTGGGTACGCTTCTCAGCTGGCACTGATGAAATCATGCTCTCCACTGAGAACGGCCAAGCAATTCGATTCCCAGAGTCTGATATTCGCGCCATGGGTCGTACTGCCGCTGGTGTTGCCGGTATTCGTCTCAAGAAAGATGACCTCGTTATCTCGATGGACATCATTCACAAAGGTATGGATGTAAAAACTCTTGAAGTTTTAGTCATCACTGAACATGGTCTAGGTAAAAAGACTCCACTTGCTGACTACAAAGTTCAGAAGCGAAGCGGTAGTGGTATCAAAACTGTGAAGATTACCGAAAAGACAGGGAAGATTGTTGCGATGTACATCTTAGCCAACGGTGAAGACAAAGATTTAGTCATCATCTCACAACAGGGACAAACAATTCGCTTACCATTGAAGTCAGTTTCTACCTTAGGCCGTGCTACACAAGGTGTTCGTGTGATGAAACTCGATGGTACTGACAAAGTTGCCAGCGCAACTGTCGTCTAGGCAGTGAATTATCCACAAATACACGTTTGACCATGAGAATGGTATGGTATGATATATGTAGTTCCGAGTAACCACAAAGCTCCCTTTCTAGAGAAGGGAGCTTTACGTTATACCGGCTATATTGATAGATCAGTGCGCTCAAGGTATAATAGAGTGAATCTGACGGAAGAGTTCGACTTAGCTCCTTCAGGAAGCGAGCGTCAACTTTGTTGACGTGAACGAAAAACGGGCGATCCGTAGAAACATGGTAATCTTTAGGAAGTAAATTTAAGCTTAGCTTAAATTTACTTTTGACGGGCGGTTTACCGCATCGTCAATTAATAGGGCGTGTA
>CAYOVR010000100.1:0-3339 GCA_964407465.1 uncultured Candidatus Saccharibacteria bacterium | reverse complement strand
CCAAGCTTATCCCTTGGTGGTCCCTGGTTAGATTCCAGGCACGCCCACCACGATTAAGACAAGAATAAAAACAACACGGCTATACGGCAGTGATTTAATTTGCTCAAAAAAAGGAGAGGAGTGAACTTAATCACTCCTCTGAAAGTGTGAACACTAACTCCCAGCTAGAGAGTCAGGAGGTCACTGTCTGAGAACTGCGGGAAGGCGTTAAACAAGAGTCCCCCGCGCTGCTTGATGAGATCTTGCAAATTCCCATTGTGATGATCACACACCACCACAACATCGTGAATCCTCTGACGTCCACACCGCAGCTCGGTCTCAAAGTCACGAGCTGCGACAACCGACACACGGATGCCATGCTTTTGCAGACGCTGCATCCAACCATGAACGGCTACGCATTCAGCATCCATGAGTGCGACCCCGTCCTCATAGTCAGGCCTTGAAGCCCATGCCTCACTGTTGTGATCCGCAATTCGATCGCGAACAATCACAACTGTCGGTTCTCCGAACTGATTCGACTGCTTGGATTCTTCGGCGATGCGCTCTGCGTAATAATCGTACGCACTCACATCATCCTGCCTGATCAGCCTGGGTCTCCACCTATCCAACTCCTCACCGAGCGCGGACAAAACCGTGCCATCAACGTGGAGCTGGAGCCTTGAACCCAACTCTTCGGCCTTGTTGTAAGCCGACTCCAGAACCTTCTGGAATTCCAACTTGATCTCCTCAGCAGACATCTCTGCCGGGAACTCGTGCATGAATTCCGGATTGGCGTTCTTGACCAGATTGGCAAGAGTCGGGTTGTAGCGGTAAATAACTGCGTTCATCTTGTCCTCCTACAGACATTTTTGGAGAGGGTAATTCCTCTCACCTAAACCCCTTTAATTAGAGGCTCGGGAGAGGGAACTAAGCAATCCTTCTTTTCAACTGTTTTATTTTATCCATCAGTATACCCTAAATATACAATAATGTCAAGTATTGACAAAGCATATCGATATAGTGTATACTGTAAATGTACACTTTGATTTAAAACTATAAGAATATGGCTCAAAATAGCGCATTAGAAGTGCAGAAAAACCTATACATTTCACTAAGTGAACTGGGTCTTCTTGAGTCTGAATCAAACCTCTACGTAACTTCTCTTACCTTAGGCCCTGCAACCATTGCTTCTCTAGCTGAACACTTAGTAATTCCCAGACCCAACGTCTACAAAGCCATCGCGGGGCTAGAAAAGTATGGACTCGCCAAATATTCCGAAAGAAAAAAATACACTCGCACCTTTGTAGTTGAGCCACCGACAGTTGTTTTGGAAAAATTACGCATCAAAAGGGAAACAATGTCTGGCCTCGATCAAGCGCTTGTTTCTGCTATGCCAGACTTGCTAGCTAATTATCATCAAGGCGAAACACCAACAAAAATTAAAGTCTATCAAGGTAAAGATCAATGGATGAAAATTTTCTTTGATGTTCTGGATGAAGCCAAAGACAAAATCAGTTTTTTTGGTTCTGCCGATGCTTTCATTGAACTCATCGGTTGGGACACTGAGATAGAATGGATTAAAGAGCGTAAGAAAAAAGGAATTCATATCGATGTTTTACTGACCCCAGGCCAAGACGCAACGAAATTAAAAGAAAGCGACGCAGAGGGGATGCGAACTACTAAAATTTTTACCGGCACCATGCCGTTTGTTACAGGATTTATGTTGTATGCGAACAAAGTGATCATCTGGCAACCAAAAGCGCCTCTCGTTGTTCTGATCGAAGACGAATATATAGTACAAATGCTGAGAAGCATGTTTGCCACACTCTGGGAAACGAAAAACTAAATCCCCCAAAAGGGGATTTTTTGATAGAGAAAAGTTAAAAAATTTGTTTTCATCATTTTTCCCTGATAGACTTTAAATACAAGTCAGAACAATCAGTACGGGGGTACTAAATGACTGGCACACAAGTGCTCGACATTCGAAGCAACGGATTTTCCTTGAGTCCAGAACTTCGTTTCACGGTTTGTGCCGTGTTACGACCGAATAATGTCACGAAGTTGGATTTCAAAGTTGAGTCCGACAACCAGTCCATCGATCTCGCGAGCACATTGATGAAAAACTTTGGCCCGCGATTCATGAACCAGGATTTGACGGAACTAGCAGCATTTCGAGCTGGTGTGTCACTTCCTCCAAGATCAGATCGGAACGGTCGCGCCATGTCCGAAGCCAGCAAGGCCATCGAAGGGGTGATTGGCTCCTGGGCGATCATTCTGCTCATCCATGATCCTGACAAGAACCTCTTGCGGGTATGCATCAGAATCGGGCTCGGGCAGAAAACCTTCGCCTACGAAATCCAGGACGTCCCCACTGGCCTCATCCATCCCAGGCAGCTCGCCGCTGCCGCAGAGTAACCGACCGCGACGCTCTCTAGAAGAGCGTCCGGTCACTTTTCTTTTTAGGTTGTCAAAACACGCTCAAATTTCTACAATACAGAAGCAAAGGACACACTATATGAAAGATCAAGAAGATATCCAAGAATTATTTGCTGATAAATACGAACTCCTACTTGGTATTGGCTATGATGAGTGGTTAGAAAATGGCCCTCAAACCGAAGATGACGCTTACACTAGACTTCAGGAAATAGATAACGAGCTTAAAAAAACTTACGAAGCCTGGTTTAACGCCGAAGGCGAGACCAAAGACACTCTCGAAACTCCTCGAGAAAAACTTAAAGCGGAGTACGATTTAATAGAAGAGATATTTGGTCTAGAATTGAGTGACCGATGACTATCATTACAAAAACCGATTTACTTGAGCTCCAAAAAGATTCCCAAAATTTTGT
The DNA here is from genome assembly GCA_964407465.1 of uncultured Candidatus Saccharibacteria bacterium. Taxonomy (GTDB): domain Bacteria; phylum Patescibacteriota; class Doudnabacteria; order UBA920; family UBA920; genus JADZEH01. The sequence goes on along the minus strand of CAYOVR010000100.1, from coordinate 514 downwards.
GTTTGATGTTCGAGAAGATTATGAATACGAACAAGGGCACATTCCGCAAGCTATACTGGCCCCGTGGCACAGCATAGTTGAGCGAATGACTGGGCTAAAGCCACAAACATCAATCACTTTATACTGTCGTACTGGCATCCGCGCGCAAAAGGCGGCGAAAATGCTTGAAGACAAAAACTTTACTAATGTTAACGTGTACCGCGGGGGTTGGGAAGACTGGAACAACTAAACCAAACAAATGCTTTACATTACACCAACGCCAATCGGGAACTTAGGTGATATAACCGATCGCGCTAGAGACAATCTCATCCAAGCTGATTTCATCATTGCAGAAAACCCAAGCTACACCAAAAGACTTTTGAAGCACGTCGGCACAGAAAAACCCGTAGTCACTTCCACTTGATCGGTCAATCGAATACGCATTAACTCGATATAATTTTTGAGAAATTCCACTTCACGCTCTAGCAGAACGTAAGTATCCTGATTTTCGTATAACACATAACGCAACAATTTA
>CAYOVR010000099.1:0-4638 GCA_964407465.1 uncultured Candidatus Saccharibacteria bacterium | reverse complement strand
CAATTGTTATCTGACTTGATGCCGGATTCGGATAAAACTTGAAAGTTTTTTCTATCTCAGGCTCATCAAGGGAAGCAATTCTACAACCGGTCCCTATCGTAACATTCACAACGGCAGATGTTTTTGAACAACCATATTGACTAGTCGCAATAACTTTGTAAGTTCCAATACTGTTTACAGTAATAGAATTAGTAGTTGCGCCTGTCATTATGTTTCCATACTTTTTCCAAACATATGTAGTGTTCGGTTCGTAAGGAACAGAAATTGTAAGTGTTTGCCCGGGGCAAATAGCTGTACTTCCTGAGAGCGTGAGAGCCACACTTGGAAACAAATTGTAGTTTGCTCTTGAAAGAATCAAATCATATGTAGAACCGATTCCACCGTATGAACGCTGTTGATTCCCTACAAAAACAAAACCACAATTTTTAGCCGTAACACCGGTAAAGGTTTTTGAGATTGTTGTTTTGGGCTCTTTTCTGTACCACAACTGGCTAAAAGAAATACTATATTCTGAAGAATAAGCTCCAGAACTAGCTCCTTCAAAGTTTCCAGCAGTAACAAAGCCTGCATAAGAATCTTTCATCTCAACCACTGATCCCTTTTGATTTGTTAGATTGGTAGATGAAATATTTCCCAATCCATCAACCGTTAAAAAACCAATTTTACTTGTAGTTGCTTCTTGTTTTAGTGCAACAACCAATAGGCCAGATGTTTTATCCAAAACTGTTGTTGTGGCCGTAAAACCACTTGGTAACGCTACGTTCCAAATCTCAATTCCAGAAGAATCCAGAAAATAAACTTTGTTAATAACATTAAATGAAGCATCGAAGCTTTTTACAAGCAAAAAATAATTTCCACTCGAAGTTATCTCAAATGATGTGGCTGCAAATCCTACAAAATACCGAGCCCAAATGACATTGCCATTTAAATCCAACTTTGAAAAAAATGCATCATTGCTTCCAAGGCCCGCTTCCGATCCTCCTGAAATAAATAAATTACTTCCAGAAATTTTTAAACTAACAGGATCATCAATTCCAGGTGCGCCAATAGGAACAGTTGACCAAATAATATTTCCAGTTGAATTAATCTTTAGCAATGAAACATCTCCATTTAAACAATGTGAGACATATACACCGCTCTGATCAGAGACAGTAGAAATAGTAGATGTGGAAACAGGGAAAGAAAGAAATGTAGTATCAAGCAATCTCTTCAAAGAATCATTGAAAAGATTAAACGACAAAAACTTTGGAGTGGATAGGCCTTTTGGGGCGTCTGCTGAAATAACAGCAAATTTGTTTCCTAAGGTTGAAATTGCCGGGTTAATTGATGACTGAATTGTGTCAGTCGCTTTTGTGTACTGAATTTGAGCATATACCTGTTCGGTTTTTAAAAACTGAACAAACATAATAACAAGGACAAGTAGTCCTTTTAAATGATATTCTTTTTTCATGGTTCTAGTTTTTTTAGATTTGTTTGATTATATCACACATTATTCTCTTTTGTCAAGGAGAATACCTTTGATTTGTAAGCCCAGAAAGCGATAAATCCATACAAAACAAGCATTACAATTAATCCAAAATCCTTGAAAACAAAGGCTGAAATTGGTAAATTGGCAACAAAATGCGCAATACCTATAACCAAGCGAAGTCCAAAATCTGCTCCTAAAACAAATGGAAAGGCTAAAACTGGACTAATTATTCCGACAATTCCACCCAGAAAACCAAACAACATAATAACTGGAATTATTGGTAAGACTATTATATTTGTAGGAACTGACAAAACAGACAAAAGTCTTGTTTGATAAAGAATAATTGGCAAAACTGCAATTTGAGCTGACAGCGATGTCGCAATAATTTCTTTCAGGAAAAATGGCGTCTTTAAAGGCAAGCTTTGTTCGATTTTTTTGGTAAATATAATAATTCCAAGTGTTGCTAAAACCGAAAGCTGAAAAGAAAAATCAAAAAAAATAAGTCGTGGGTTTATTATATTCATTATAAGCACGGCGATAAATAAGGCGCGAAGTGACATATACATATTTCCAGATCGAAGAGCGACAAGAGATATGATTGCCATAATTCCAGCTCGAACAGCTGTGATAGGCACACCAGTCATTAAAATAAATAAAATTATAGAAAAAACAGAAAAGACAGAACTAGTTTTTGCTCCAAATTTAAAAAATAAAGCCTTGATCCAAGTAGCAATAATAGTGATGTTATACCCAGACAAAGCAATAATGTGCGTCAACCCCGCGATTCGAAAAAAATCCGCTAAATCATTACTCAAAGTATTTTTTCCAAATAAAATACCGTTAAATAAGTTTTCTATATCCCCCACTAATCTATCAGCAAAAGGTTTTACGAAACGATCCCTGAAAACAAAAAGATTTCTTCTAAAATTATTTTTATTAATCTCAATTTCTTCAATTTGAGTATTGAAACTTAAATAAAAAATATTTTTAGTCTTTAAAAATTCATCATACTCAAATTCTGTATTTGTGTCTGTTTTAAATGGTTCTGGTTTTTCAAAACTTCCCTTAATAGACAAGATGTCACCGTGTAAAAATTCTCTATCAGTATCTTTACTATATAATAAAACATTTTCTTTTATTTTCTGGTTCTCAATAATTGGTTTGCACTGAAATTTAAATTGATTATTTTTATATTCCACTTCCCCTATAACCTTACAATCTAAGGATAAAATCTCATCTTCTTTAATTTCAAGCTTTGAAAATCTCTCTGAGTTATCGATTTTAAAATAAATAAAACCGAATATGAATGAAAACAAAAATATAAAAATAAATCCAATTTCTATTGATTTTCTCAGGATTGCTAAAAATAAAATAGCGACCAATATTGTCGCTAAAATATAAATTTCTATATTTAAAATTGGAGATATAAATAAACCAAACAAAAATCCAAAACCAAGTATTGAAGATATTTTATTTAGATTTGTGCCCATTCTTTAAGTAATTCGTTTTCTTCTTCTTTTGAATATACTTTTCGAAATTTTGCGCCGTTTTTTCCTTTAACATGCTCTTCACAAGATTTCCAGTCTTTGTAAGTTTTCAATACTCCAGAAACTAAACTAACATAAGAATATGCCGGTCTTTTGTCATTTGATTTTTTAATGCTTACTTTTACGTTTTCTAAAATACTTTCATATTGTTTTTTATCTCCAACAAAAAGATTCATATTTGTTTTATCTGCAAATGACTGAGCGATTATATCTGCTCTTTCATTTAAGACAACACCGGCGTGACCAGGAACTTTTTCCATTTTAAGCCCCCGACTTTTCAACCTGAAACAAATACCAAATAAGTCTTTCCATATATCTTGATTTAAGACTATGTTTCCCTCTTTTGTTTTCCAACCATTTTTCTCCCAAGCAAACATCCAACCAGAAACACCATTTACAACATAGGCTGAATCAGAAAAAATAACGATTGCTTCTTCTTTGGTCCTCTCTTCAATAAGTTCTAAGCTTTTTAGAACTGCCATCATTTCCATTCTATTGTTTGTAGTATTGTCTTCTCTGCCTCCAATTTCCACGACTTTACCATTCGGAAATATAACAATCGATCCATATCCGCCTGGCCCAGGATTACCTCGAGATGCTCCGTCTGTATAGACAACAATCTTTTCTTCATTATTCATAGACTTATTTTATCAGTAGTCAGAAATAAAAAAAGCCCGCAATGTGCGGAACTTTTTTATCAACATTATAACGAAACTTCAGAACCAATTGGTTGCAATCTACCATCTAAGGTCGCTGGCTCAGAATCATTCCTTAGATTTTCTTGTAGAGCACCTGAATTATTTAAATCTAAAGCATTTCTTTCTTCTGTACTAGGTACTGTTTCAGTGCTTCCTTCTGAGACATCAGTACCACTTGAAGATGTAGTTCTTGCGTCTGACTGTGGGGTTTGAGAACCTCTGTTTGAACCACCTCCAGAATTTCTATTTCCACCACCAGCTGTTCTTGTAACTGTTATTGTTGGACTAGTTGCAATAACATTTCCCTGGGCATCATAACCTTTTGCGTGTATCAAGAAATCAACTGTTAGATTTAGGACTCCGCCATTTGGTGTCCAATTACAATTGAAGTTTGGTGCAACTGTTGAAGCACATTTTCTGGTGACACCAGTAGCTGTATCATATCTAAAATATCTAACCTTAGTTATTAGCCCGCCGACAGTAGCTTGCATTGGATAAGTTTGCCCGCTAAATAAAATTGCCCCATCGGTAGGAATTGTTATTGCAACAAATGTACCAGCTAAAATATTTACATCAACAACGGACGAAGTTGCTTGATTACCAACAGTATCAATTGCAAGAGCTGTAATAGAGTGAACTCCTCCAGCTACACCTACTGTATTCCACGAAGCAGAATAAGGCGCAATCGTATCAATTCCAATTGATATTCCATCTACTTTGAATTCAACAGATGCGATTCCTGATGTATCGGTTGCGTCAGCAGTAACATTTGTAACTGTTCCACCTACAATACTCGAATTATTTATTGGATTTGTAATGGATACTGTCGGAGGTATTGTCTCTGGTCCACAACTCCCCAAATTCAAACTAGCATTCTCAGTAAGAATGAATTTATCAAGTTGGAAATTAGCTGAAAGTCCTGTAA
>CAYOVR010000098.1:0-4638 GCA_964407465.1 uncultured Candidatus Saccharibacteria bacterium | reverse complement strand
TAGTTAGTGGTAGCACTAACGGTATTGCAAAACCAGGTGAGACACTAAGATACAAAATCTCATATCGCAACAACGCTACCGTGGCTGCTCGTGGTGCGATGATTGTGATGACAATCGACTCAGCGGCCATAGACCTTGGCTCGATCCAAGCAGAAGGAGCGCAAATAAATAATGGCACGATTACTTGGAACGCTTCATCAAATGCCAATTTGGAAACCCTTAATCCAAATGAAGCTGGAACTCTAGAGGTAAGCTTTAGAATCAATAATCCGCCAGTTCGTGATACTTCAAAGAATCTGGAAATTAAAACCTCTACAAAAATAAAATCTGATGAATACGAAACATTCTTGCCTGGTGGCGACTTGGCTATCAAGGTCAGTACGCAAGCGAGTGTGGAAACTTCAGTCGAACATGTTAGTGGTGAACTACCTCCTCAAGTTGGTAAAGCTACTGTCTATCGTTTGAACATGGCGCTTCGAAATAGTACGAATGAATTACGAGATGGCCAGTTAACCGCCTTTATTCCGGTATCATCTGGTGGTGTTGATATGAGCAGCATTCAACCTGCGCGAGAAGCGGGGAATGTGACTTTTGATCAGAGCACAGGCAAGCTCACCTGGAAAGTCGGCACTTTGGCAGCACACACAGGTGACTTTAGCCCGCTACGTAAAATGAGTATTGATGTCCGTATTGTGCCATCGAGTAATCAGGCCAACAAGGAAGTTGAGCTTCTAAAAACAGTAGCTCTAAAGATCCTCGATAGCTTCACTGGTGAGAATCTAAACCTGACCGGCGGTGCCATAACCACGAGTAGCTTGAAAGACAGCAATGGCTATACAGTCGACGGCTCAGTAAGACCCTAATTCCACCAAACCGACTTTTCCATAAGTCCTCTAGGTATTTGGAGGCAAAGGTGATTCGCGTGTTATTAAGAAAAGTATTTGGGCCCCTCTACTTTTCGTATAATACCGAATCGACTTTGCAATCAAAAAACCGCCTCATTGAGAGGCGGTTTTAAAATGTTCTAGTAGATGAATCCGACGACTACCTTTGAGTTAGTGCTTAATGTACGATAGCTTACTTTGTTCCAACCAGCATAGTTCTTTTCAGAGATAGTGAAGGTTGAGCCATCGGCGCTGACTCCGGTAACGTAGGCAACGTGTCCAATGCGGCTTTCGGTAGTTTGTACAATTGAGCCTTTCTTAGGTATTTTACCAGTTGAATATCCAGCAGCTTTGGCATTCTTCATCCAATTTTGGGCATTACCACCAAACATAACACCACCGTATTGTTGTGATGCCCATTCGGTACAGTAGCCGTAAGGGAATTTATGGCTACCCTTGGCAACAATCAAACGATTAGTTGCTTGAGTAGTGGCTTTAGCGCCAGCTTGAGCGGAAGCTTTTGGTGCTGGTGGAGGAGTGACTTTACCGTCTTTGATAATCAAAAATTGTCCGACTTCTGGCATTTGGTCTGGGCCAGCTAAACCGTTTCCACTAACAATGCTTTCTGTGGTTACGTTATAGAGTTTCGCCAAGTCGGGGACTGTAGTGTTTGAATCTGTAATTTTATAAACGATACCGTTGTAAGGTGGGATGACAAAGAACCAGCCTGGACGAATCGGTGCATTTTTAGAAAGGTTGTTTGACCATGCGATACTGTCTATAGAAACTCCGTGCTCTTGAGCAATGGTGCTTATGGTATCACCGGACTTGGTTTCATAAATCGTGACTTGCTTAGAGACTAATTCCTGAATACTGTTTGGGTTTTGTTTAAACATGAAACTATCTTTGTAAACTGCGTCAGTGTCATCTGTCGCAACATCACCAGATTCCCTAAACTCTTCGGCGTAAGCTTGTTGGACAAATCCAGGGCGAACAACAACGGTACGTACTGTGTTGTTCTGTAGAACTAATTGATCATTAAAATTACTGTGATTGCGCAAGAGGGCCATAGTCAAGCTATCATCAGAACCGTGAGCCATCTTCAAAAAATACATATTAAAACCAGCGACAATAATGGCTGCGACAACCACTAGGAATTCGCTGGAAAACATTGAGGCATACTGCCAACCATCTACCTTCATGTGGACGGCGGGGAAGTTGTGCGTATAGGAGCGCTTCAATCGCGGTGCCCGAGACTTGAAAACAAACAAAAACTTCTTGATGAAGTATTGTGCGATGAAGAAACTAACTTTGAATTTTCGTTGCAGCGAGTGCTGCCAATTTTTAAAAGCGGTTATACTATCTCCTTTACCATACATCGAGTACGACTTGTTACTGGGTAAGACTGCGATGTGGATGTATGGGTAAGCCGTTTCTCTGATCAGTAGTATGCAACTGTAACGGAAAATACCACCAAAAATTCAGCTAGAACATTCATAAGCTCTTAAACAATACGCTTATGAATATAGTGTGATTGTTGTGTCTCAATCGAATACTTAACTAGTTTACCAATAGCACCCACAGGTATCAAGAAAATCGAAGCATAAGAAGCGATTAATCGCTTAAATAAGGGAGTTTTTATTCAGAATCGGCTTATTTTTAACCGAAATGGGCATCATAAAAACATCATAATTTCTGATCTATTTTAAGCAATAAATAACACTAAAAATGCTATACTAAACTGTACTATTTATTCACTCTATAAATGGATCTTTCTGTCTTAAATGATCGTCAAAAAGAAGTCGTAAAGGCGCCGTTGGGGCCGGTTTTAGTTTTGGCCGGGGCGGGTAGTGGGAAGACACGAGTTTTAACGTATCGTATCGCTTATTTAATAGAGCAAGGCTTGATTCCAGCTGGTAATATTTTAGCTTTGACTTTCACGAATAAGGCAGCGAAGGAAATGCAGGAGCGCGTGGTGAAGTTACTAGAGTCAGAGCATAAGCGCATTGATATTCCAACTATGGGAACATTCCATTCCGTCTGCGCGCGATTGCTTCGTCGCGAAATTCCGATCCTTGGATACAGTAGAGGGTTTGTAATTTATGATGCCGATGATCAACTTAAGATTTTAAAAGAGATTTGTGAGGAATTAGAAATTGGTAAACGTTTTCCACCAAGTTTGTTCCGCGCTTATATTAGTAGTGCAAAAAATAACGTTCAAACGCCAGCCGAATTAAGTATTGGCCTTGAACCGTTTATGCACGAGATGGTTCAAAAAGTTTATGTACGCTATCAAAACTTTTTGTTTAATCAAAATGGGGTAGATTTCGATGATTTACTGATGCTGACGATTAAGATCTTCCAAGTTAGTCCTGATGTGTTGCAAAGTTATCAAAAACAATTTGCATATGTACTAGTCGATGAGTACCAGGATACTAATCCTGCGCAATATCTGTTGTTGTCGCTATTAGCCGCGCACCATAATCTGTTTGTAGTAGGTGATGATGCCCAGAGTATTTATGGCTTTCGTGGGAGCTCTATTGCGAACATTCTCAACTTTGAATCTGAGTTTAGTGATGCTCGGGTTTTCAAGCTAGAACAAAATTATCGTTCAACAAAGAATATCTTAGCTGTTGCCGAAAGTATTATTGCTTTAAACACAGAACAGAAAGCTAAAACGTTGTGGACGGAAAATGAAATTGGTCCAAAGATTATCGTGCGTGAGTGTGACAATGAACGTGATGAGGCAGGTTTTGTTGTACGATCAATAGTTAAGCATGCTACAGGACAATCTATAGAGAGCGAAGAATTAGAGTACGAACCCGAACCAGAGCCAGCAACTTTCTCGATTCTCGATCAGTTTTTGAAAAAGCAGAAAAAGGGAGTTGGGGGAGTAAAGTATCTGGGATTACCTCAGTTGCCTAAAGATCACGGAAGCCTAACTGGGTTTGCTGTGTTGTATCGGACCCATGCGCAATCTCGAGCTATCGAAGAAGCTTTAATAGAAGCAGGGATTCCGTACCAAATTATTGGCGGAGTTAAATTCTACGAACGCAAAGAAATTAAAGATATGTTGGCGTATTTGCGTTTAGTCCAAAATTTTCGCGATCAAGTGAGTTTAAAGCGCGTGATTAACGTGCCAACTCGTGGAATTGGTGATAAGTCATATCAGTTAATCAAACAACATGTTCGTGATTTTGTAGAAAAGCACCAAGGCGCAGATGATATGTTCGCTTTGTTTAGGCAATCGCTTGAATCTGCGCAACTCCCGCCAAAACAATCTCAATCAGCAAAACAATTCTTTAATACGATTGCGTCGTTTGGTGAATTGGACCCAGCTGAGCCGCTTTCATCGTTGTTGAGGTTGATTTACAAAAAGATTGATATGGAAGAATGGCTTAAAGATGGCACCGAGATGGGCGAGGCTCGTCTTGAAAACGTACAGGAATTGTTCAACGTTGCGGCTAAATATAATCATGTTCCGTGGCAAGAGGGTCTAGAAAGCTTTTTAGAAGAGGTGTCTTTGGTTACTGATTTAGATAATCTTGAGGAAACGAAAAACGCGGTGACTCTGATGACTTTACATAGTGCGAAAGGACTTGAGTTTGATGTTGTTTATTTTGTCGGCCTAGAAGAAGGTATCTTGCCACATAGCCGGAGTTTATTGTCGCCATCAGAGTTGGCGGAAGAAGTTCGACTGACATACGTTGGAATTACACGCGCTCAAAAAGAGCTTTACATGTTATTCGCTTCT
>CAYOVR010000097.1:1601-4640 GCA_964407465.1 uncultured Candidatus Saccharibacteria bacterium | reverse complement strand
GATTGTATATTTCTAGATCAGCGACGATTTGATTAAAACGAACCGAGTTAAACAACTGAAGTTTTTTACCGTCTAGTGTATTCGCACCAATTTCTCCCTTTTTTCCATCAGACACCAAATAATATATAGCAACGGAATCATTTGCCGATAGTCCTTTTCCATTTATATTGTTTCCGAATTTTATTTCATACCGTTTTTTCTCATTGAAGCGGATTTCGTAACTTTGTGCATTTCCGCTAGAAAGATATAAATTTTGTGTTTTATTCCACTTCGTCCATGTGCCAGTCTGTGGTTTAACATATACATGAATATTGGAATGATCAACCAGTTGATTATCATTAACAGTTAAGTACAGGAGTTCATTATCTATACCCTGCGCTGTATATGTGGGAAATTCATACCAAGTACCTTGATAAAGCAGGTTACTATCGGATGATAAGTCGATTGTTTCTTCAACTGTATCTATAGTTTTCTGAAATCCAAAGTCCTCAGCCAAAGAATATTTTATACCACCCGCAACAATATATGAATAACGTGGTATATTATAAGTTCCGGCTGAAATGTTTGACGCCGTTATACCAAAATTAATGTTTGCTGTCTGATGACCAAGTGGTTTATAATCCAATATTTTAACTATTCGATTTATATTTTCATATACTGTTGCTTCTGAAAATTGTCCTTCATTTGCAGTTTTATTGAGCGTGTACATCAACATTGAAAACACCATGGCAATAACATCGTTCAATGCAGCTAGATTGGAACCCTCAAAATTCTGATCAGTAAATACACCCGTTTGATTCAGTCGTTGACGAATTTTTTCTTTTATTGTAAGGCCATCGAAAGAAAGATAGGAATCTTTGGATAACGGAAAATCACTGTTTAAGATATTTGACATTATAGTTTATTTATTACTTGACGGAATGATGTAATGTGGTATTGTTATAGATGCAAGTAAAGTTATTCAGAGTTACACAAGATAATAAGACAGAATATTTCAATTACGGTGATGATGTTCAAGATTATTCCTATTGCTGGACAAGTACAATTTGAACTAACTTAAAAACTCATCGAAGTAGAAAATATAACAGTTACAATAAACAATAAATCTACATAAAATATGTCGCATATAATGCCATCATTAGTTTGTAAACTCACGTATGCGCATGAAGCATGGATTGTCGGTTCTGCTGCAAAACCTGATTGTGATCATACTACCGTTAGAGATTATGATATTCTAGTGCCTTTTTCCAATTGGCAAAAAGCCGCAATGTTAATGCCGGATAATGCCGTGCCGAATACATTTGGTGGTTGGAAATGCCAAAGTGAAGGACGTGAAGTTGATGTTTTTCCAGGCGAATTGTCATGGTTGTTTACTAATGATCTGGCTAAATATGCGTTTCATCCAAGATCAGGAAAACGAATATATAGTATTTGATTGTTAAATAATCAACATGAACTTTAAAGAGTATTTTCTAGATTTTATTAAAGAATACACAAATGATGATAAACTAATAAAAACATTGTTAGAAATGCCTGTATCGACAGGCCCATTTACGGGTTATTTACATGAACATGATCCTGAAACCAAACAGGAAAGACTTGAAGAAGTTCTTCGAGAACCTATAATCGATAGTATTAACGGTATTAATGTTCACCTTGATGAGGATGGTCTATTTGATTCTTACCACTTCGTTGATGATGAGTACGTTGCAGAAATTTCTATATCAAAAACAAAATATTATACTGATTCCCTATGGAAGAACAAAGATAGAAAAGATTTTAATATGAGAGATGTTCTACTATACTTCATCTTACCTAAGTATCCATATATTGAATCGTCCTCTTCGCATACATCACAAGCTATGAATATGTGGATAGCTTTGATAAACAAAGCACTTTCACTCGGATACAAATGTTCGGTAGTCGATTATATAGAACAAACCGAAGATATTATAGAAGACATTGAACATTTTGAAGAAATTACCACGTTTATATGGAAGAATCACAATACAAGACCAAGAATATACAGAGCATAATAAATACCAGCGACCAAAAGATTTCACTAGATGTGTATTCTATACTGATAGAATATGATGATATAGCTGTTGTTTCATATCGTTTGGCGGAAGCAAAAGATATAAGAACAATACTTAAAAAAACATTTCCAGATAAAAATATATCACACTATCACAATACTAGTAAATTACTACCGTCTGATGTTATTCTGGTATTTGAACCACAATTCATTGCACCAGAAAATACAAAAGACTTTGACATTGAGTTATCAAAACATGATGTTCCTATCTATTTTGTTATTTCTTAGATTTTATATTATTGGTCACGACGGGCACCAATAGGTTGGCGACCATCGACCCAATATCCGCGAATAGCATCGTCGAATTTTTTGCTATATTTCGCCATATCCTGCCTCCATTCTTCTGGAACATCTGCGCCATTTTGGTTCCATTCTGCATTAACTACTTCTACTAATTCTAATGGCAATTCAAAATGTCCTTGGTGTACTGGTCCGGTTTGTTTGATAATTGTAACCGTATATCCCATAGGAGATGTTCCTTCACTAGTATATTCGGCACCATTTCTAATTGGTTTTGTTTGACTGATTAATAAACGGTATTTTCTTGTTTTTTTCTTATTATCAGCTACTATATTCTTGATGTTTTCCTGAAATTCGGTTCCTCTGGATTTAACAAACGGATGTTTAACTGCTTCAGGTTTAATTGTAATTTCTGTTCCTGGTGTGGGAATGTGGTTATAACTCTGAAGATCAGGTTCATTTTTTTCTTGGATTATTCCATAGGATTTCATCAATTCATCAAATTTGGATTCAAACATATCTGCTATTTATTAAAATGATAAATAAGTTATACAATGACATTTATACAATTCTTCAATATATTTCTAGAAGCCAATGCAGGCAAACGTCAAGACTATTTGACAAAAATATATGGTCCAAAGCTTTCAAAGTGGTTGTATGAAATAACACAAAGCCTGAAAGAAGGCGATGCAGTCATACATCAA
>CAYOVR010000097.1:0-1591 GCA_964407465.1 uncultured Candidatus Saccharibacteria bacterium | reverse complement strand
TTGAAACAAACAATAAACAGATCTTTAATTTTAATACGGAAATAGACGAAAAACAAAAAAAACAGACGGTAGAAGTAGTGGCAGACTTGATAGTACAATTTGTTATAGAAAAGGTTGATCCGAAAAATGGACCATATTCAGAATGGATATTAAAATCATTATTAACCTCTTTAGAAGATAAAAAAGAATATGAAGTCGATTACAAAGATTTTAGCAATATTCAAGAAATATTCAGATGGTTTTCTGAAGATTTTTATGAAGTTACCATGAATATTTCATATTTCATAAAATATAAAAAATTATTGGCTGAAAATGGTGAACCAACCGATCTCAATAAGGTAAACGGATTTGACGCCTTACATTATTCTTTACGCATCATTTCTGATGATATATCACAAGAAAAAGATAAAGAAGCTATGAAATCTGCGGAAAAAGACGCAGAAAAAATATATCAAAGTGAAAACTACCTGATACTTGTACCACAAACACAAGAAGCATCATGTGCATATGGACGAGGAACTCGTTGGTGTACTGCTGCAACTGGAAGTCATAATTATTTTAATACTTATAATAGACAAGGACCACTATATATTATAATCAACAAAAAGACGCAGGATAAATACCAATTTCATTTTCAATCACAACAATATATGGATTCTGATGATTATCAATTGGATCTAGAGGAATTCTTTAATGATAATAAAGAAGTAAAAAAACCGATACTTGATTTGGCATTCAAAAATAAAGAATTTAACTTTATAGCAGATGTAGACACTGCATATTTGATTAACATACTTGATGAACTTCCTGAACCCGAACGTAGTAAATCAGTTAAAGAAAATGCATTGGTTGCAGTGGAATATAGCAAAACAGATCCAAAATTCGTCAATTCTGTTCAAGATACATTCATATTTGATGAAACAAATACCGATGTAGTACGAATACATACTCACCAAGACTGGTCTGATTTGGCCGAAGATTTTATTGGAAATTCAAGAAGACGTGAAGAATCGGATTCTGCTAAAGCAATTTTGGATGGTGAATATATGGTCAATTGTGATGGTGATTCATCGTACGATCCAGAATATTTTGACTGGTTGGACAACAATAGTTTTATTGCACTACAAGAATATATAGCTGATAATTATGATGCTGTTGTTTCAAATATAAATGAAGCTAAGGATGTTATAGAAGAAAATAACGACGAAAATATAAAAGACCTACTGACACATTCAATGGACGACGCATACTGTTCTGCACAAGAATCAGAATACTATAGAATAGTAATAGATGCCATAGAAGATTCATTGGGAAGCATCCACAATTGGGCCGAAAATGGCGGTTTGATATTTAAATGGTCTCATAAAGCAGTATACGATATTTTGAAAGAAATGGAAACACCAGTTGAATGTAAATCGTTTGTTTCTGATTTAGCAACACATCTATCAGAACAAAATCAATTGACTGTTCCTGATTTTGATCGGGTGTATGGCAGTCCCACTAAAGAAAACCAAGGAGACATATTCAACCAACGTTTTATCAATGATATTGGTAGATAAATAAGTTACATGGCAATAACTATCGGAAATCT
>CAYOVR010000096.1:0-4667 GCA_964407465.1 uncultured Candidatus Saccharibacteria bacterium | reverse complement strand
TGATGACCTGGGAACTGCTGTCACGATACAGCAGATGGTATTCGGCAATGCACCAGGAAGCAGCGCGACCGGTGTGCTGTTCTCTAGGGACATGAACACTGGCGAGAATATCCTTTACGGCGAGTGGCTAGAGAATGCTCAAGGGGAAGATGTAGTTGCTGGTATACGGCCAGCTCACTCGATGACGAAGCTACGTAATGTCGATGGCGATTTACACAACCAACTAGCGAGCGCAGCCATCCAGCTTGAAGTCGAATACCGAGATGCAGTTGACATCGAGTGGACAGTGGAAAACGGCAAACTATGGTTTCTCCAGTGTCGTCCCGGCAAGCGTTCGGCAGAGGCCACGGTGCGCATCGCAGTAGAAATGACAAACGAGGAGCTCATCACGCGAGAGGAAGCGGTGGGGCGTTCTCGCCCCGTAGCACGACTACTTGCCAAGCAGACTCTTGTGGGCAATCCCACTCCGATTGCTACTGGCGACAATGCAAGCTACGGAGTAGCCAGTGGTGTTGTGGTATTCTCTAGTGCCAAGGCCAAGGAGCTTGCGCCTACAGTACCAGTAATCCTGGTAAGACGCCTAACTGATCCAAAGGACGTTGGTGGCATGAGAGTTGCGTCGGGTATCCTTACACAGATAGGTGGCCCATCCAGCCACGCTGCGATTACAGCGCGCGAGCTAGGCAAGCCGTGCGTAACCGGTGCAAGTATCGTGCTGGATACGATCTACTTTGAGGCGCAAGGCGCTCGGTACGTAGAGGGCGACTGGCTCACGATTGACGGCACTACCGGAAACGTGTACGCTGGCAAGGTTGAGTTCGAGACAACGAACGATAACCCGTACTTGGCTACGCTACGCGAGTGGGAGTTGTGATCTGAAAGGAAAGGAGGTCAAACATGACCTATACGACGAGCGGTTTTGTGGACCACTACACGCTCGATGCACTTAGGCGAGCCGTTGATCCCAAGCTCAACCCCGCGCCGAACGAAATGAGTCCGACTGTTGCGAAGTACCGCGTAGACCTAGAGCAGTACTGGAATAAGCACTGTCTAGGTTTCTCGATTTCTTTGCGCGACTACGCAGCGATGAGCGCATACGGCGAGGCACAGTACTGCCCCAAGTACGGCAACTGGTACAACGTCGGTTAGCCAACAAGCGGAATGCACGAGAAAGCCTACGCGTGGTGCATAGACTACGGCATGGGCGAATGGAAGAAGCTCGCTTCTCTGTTCAACCACAACTGGCACGAAGTTACGAACATCGGAGGTAAACGGTGGTTTGACATTGCCAACCACGCTGCCGAGTGGCAAGCACACTTCGACGCAAAGCAGCTTCCCAAGTGGATCGACCACTTTGCAGACTTGGAGCACAACTCCAAGGGCGGCCTGTTCAACAAGGACGTACCGTTTGCAGTCTTGCAACGCGACCTGACCAAGGGCCAAGTCAACAGCTTCCTGGATTGGAAACTGTACAACAAGAATATTCCGCTATCCATTGCAAGCTCAGAGTGGAGCCGCTACGTGCGCCAGCCTGTACGCATGTTTGTAGAGCGTTACTTGGCTCTCTGGCACGGACAGACACAGAAACCACAGTGGTCGTATCCAGTTGAGTATTACTTGCAAACAGCGCCCACCATCTCGCCCGTCCAGTGGGGTAGCAAGGTACTCAAGCTCGCCAAGACAAGCGCAGGAGCGAACGCATCCGAGACTAACGTAAAAACCGAGACGAAAAAGTACATCGAGAAAGCCGTGTCCAACGGCGTCGTGCTGGACGCGTACCAGTACGGCGGCATACCCGCCCACCTGTTGCCCATTGTCGGACAACTCTGGATGTACGCCATAGCCAATGACGGCAAGGAGGTAGAGTTCTAATGGCAGTTGATCCCATCAAGATCATGTCGATTGCGGGAACAAGGGAGATGTATACCTTGCTCCTGGTCAATCCCGAAACCGGCAAGGCACAAGTTGCAGGCCCAAAGCTCAATCGCTTCTTTGGCGGCAGCTTTAGTCTGCCACCGTACCAAATCCAGCAACTCCCGCCAAGCTGCTTGCAAACTGCAAGCATGTCAAAAGGAGAACCAGGATACTACGCCTATACAGCGCGCCCACTTCCTAATGGTGGCCTCAAGGTGCAAGCACCACTACCAGAGTATAGCCACCTATCGACCACTCTGTACGGCGTGGACGAGTTACGCGACTACGTGGCAAAGGTGCTGAAGGCACCGCTGTATGTGCCAGATGGAGGACCAGAAGGATACGATGATGAAGAAGATGTGCAAACACAATAACATGACAGAGGTTTTACCGTACATGCTGATAGGTGGCACGAGAAAGCATGTAAACCCTCCGTCGAGACTTGACAACACGCGTGTATATTGCATCGAAGTAGTTTCAGATGTACCGAGTAAGTTTGTTATAGGTCCACGTCACTTTGTCTGCCCAAACTACGGAACGCCAAACGTAAGCTTGAACTGGTGGAAAGTCGAAGTGCATCTATACCAGCAACACACACGCGATAGCGTGGCAACAGTTGTCACCGATCTCGGCGGTCACGGTCGCAGTGGTCTGTACTGTGCTATCCTCATGGCGCATGTACTCGGCATAAGCGGGCAAGAGGCCATCGCCCGCTTGCGCCAGATGCACTGCGAGCAAGCCGTAGAGACACCCGAACAAGAGGCGTATGTGGTACGCATAGCCAATGAGTTAAGGAACTGGAAAGGATAACATGAACGACGAACAGATCGAAAAGCTACTCGTTGCACTGGACAGCATAGCAAGCGATTACGATTGCGAACTAGGACTTGCCATTGGCGATGTTTCCGCTGCATATGACGGCGGAGCACACAATGAACAGTTACGCCAAACAGTGCGCGACTGGCTATGCGAACTGAGTGGCATTTACGAAGTTGGCGAGAATTGGGAGCGTGCAATCATTCTGCCTAGCATATGGGAAATAGAATAATGAACGCAACTGACCTGCCGGACAAGAAAAGCTGCCACAATGGAAACTCGACCCTGTGGACTTCCGCGGCTGGCGGTCGCCTTACAGTAGGCGGGGCCAGTCGCGGAGTAGAACATCTTGGCTTGATGGTAGACCTGACCAACGGAAGCAATGCACCTTTGGCGCAAGGAGTGGCTGGCAACAAAGAGGGCAAGGCGCTCGCCAAGAACCTCATGGCACTTAGCGTATCTGCGCTACCGTACATCAACCTACCAATCCGTGACTTTGGAGTACCAACCTGGAGCACAAAGACACTCAAGGCACTGGCGTTAGACGTACGCGCCGTGCTCAACGCAGGAACAGATGTGACCATAGCGTGTACAGGCGGTCACGGCAGAAGCGGCATGATTGCGGCGATCCTACTGCAACTGCTTGATCCCGTTAAGGACGAGCACCCCGTCACACGTTTGCGTCGGTTGCACTGCTTGAATGCAATCGAGACAGCCGAGCAAGTACGCTACGTGTGCGATTGCACTGGCTTTCCGTTCGACCAAGAGCTCGTCATCGAGCGCCCCAAATCCACCACAGTTGTTGTCACTGGCAAGTACGATGACGCGTGGAGTAAGTACACGCCAAGCGCGTATAACCGGCCTACTGGAGCAAGACCCGAACCACTCGTAACGCGACGCAACGGAAACGGCGTAGCCGTCACGTTGACCCGCTGTGCTGTATGCAGCGAGTACTTCAACCCCGCTAACGGCGAGATTGCAAACGACGAGTACGAGTATCCAGGCTTCGCTATAGCCGACCCGATGTATCCGATCTGTGGCGGGTGTCTGAATTGGGCGCAAGACGAAGTGGATAAACGCGGCCCGCACCCCACAGAGAAGGCACCGTTCTGATGCTACTAACTACCGAGCAAGCCGTTGCGGTCTTACGCACATACCATGTGATGCAGTATCTTGTAGCACACTGTATTGTCTCGACCAAGGCTATCCAGCCACTTGTCTACGTAGACAAGCCAAGCGGTGTAGCTTACGCCAGGGGCTATGTAGTGCTTAATTGATGGGCTTATACTGCATAAGCCCACAGAACCCCACCTAGACACTGTAGGAGCGTCCTACAGTCCATCACAAAGGAGATGGACATGAGACTAGCAGATAGAACAACCTTCCGCGCAGTATGCCGTATCATAGAAACATACGACAGTTTGCCCAAAAGCTTGATCCCGGCAATTGGGGACCAACAGTCGGCGCTATGAGCGACGTATACCTTAGTAAGACAATATCGCTTGAGCGCGAGAACGCTCTCCGTACCGTGCTTGGACTGGAACCACTCGCGCGCCTAGACGAGCGTCCAGTCTGCCCAATCCATGACGTTGTACATGATTGCACCTGCGATGGCGAACAAGGCCAAGCAGTATGGGCACACCCCAAAGAGAAACTTGTGAAGGCACCCGGTTTTGGCACACCGCGCAAAGAGCGCAAGACCATCCAGCTACCACCCGAAGCTTACGTAATTATGGTAGAGTGGCGCGAACGCATCGGCGGTAACTGGTACGAAACCATCCGGGCAATGGATTATCTAGCAAAAAGAGGTGTATCATGAGCTTGAGCGTTACACTAACAGCGATGCGACCTACCGAAGTCTACTGGCGCAACATCACGCACAACCTAAACAAGATGGCTATCGAAGCGGGTATCTACGAGTACCTTTGGCGACCAGA
>CAYOVR010000095.1:0-4671 GCA_964407465.1 uncultured Candidatus Saccharibacteria bacterium | reverse complement strand
ATCTTCAACCGTAAAACACTTGGCTCCTGTAATGGTTCTACGTAATCTCATACAATAACATCCGCTGTTTCTACTGGTGCTTCATTTGCAATAGCTTTACGCCTGTGTACATTTGCTACTGCAATAGGAATCCTGGATCGACCTGGAGCAACTTGAGCAATAATATTCTCAGAGTTTGGACTCAGGATTCTGCGTAGTTCTCCATCCTCATAATAGAAGACAAGAGGACTTTCTCTGTCTGTGAAGTATCCTTCGTCTGGGATACCTTCTTCGATTTCATCGTACTTTTCAACTGTTTCAGGATCAATCCTTTTGGCAGCGCTTAAAGGAATTGCAGTACGATAGATCAGCTTAGCATTCTTTTCACTAAAGAATGCTAGCTTGGTAACAATTGGGGTCTCAATCTTTTCGACTAACGTTCCGTAACCAAGATCTTCTAATTGAGCGAATGGAGAAAATTCGCCATAAAAGGCTGGAGAAATTACTTTTTCAAGAAGCTTATCTAAGTATGGCTGAGCTACTTTGCGAATTGGATTAAAGCTCACGATTCCAAGATAAAATCCTGTATCGTCCAATGTCAAAGATACTCGAAGAACATGTTTCATTAGAGATATGCTCCGGTGTGAAGGGCAGGTTTTTCTGGGTTAAAGTTAGGATTATGAGCTTCTAGTTTTCCATAAAGATCAGCCAGGCTAGTGGTTGTTTTGATATCTGAATCCATACCATGAGCTGCTAGCCATTCATTGGATTCAACTGCTGTTAATTTAGGGAATTCAAGTTGCTGAAGACAGCGTCCTGATCGGCTAACTGCTTCATGGAATTCATTGATGTTGGCATTGGTGCTAGCCAAGATGATGGTTTTAGATGTTTCACCCAAAAATCCATCAGCGACATTAAGAAGTCGAGAAGCTCCCTGACCCATCTGTTCTTTGGCTTCTTTGCGGAAGTATTCTTCGCAGTCTTCGAGGACAAGGATTCTCCAAGGGTCATCTTTCTCTGTACGCAGAAAGACCTGACGAAGGTAAAGAGGGTTAGAAAAGAGAGACTCTACGTCCAAGACATAGCTGATCTTGGCCCATTCCTTCCACATATAACCCAGTAAACGCAGTGCCCAAGTTTTACCGGTTCCTGGCGGGCCGTGCCAAATGATGAGACGACCTTTGGGCTTAGTGGCTTCATTAAATGAGAAAAGGTGTTCAAGAGAGTCCTGAACATTTTTAGTGTAATTGATTTTGATTTTATCCCATACAGGAGCAGTGACAATGTGTTCTGTATTGTCTACTTCTCCGTATTGTGGATCCCAGCTGGTGAAATCAATTTCATAATCTGTTTCTGGCTTTGTTGGAGGTTCAATAAGAACGCTGGCGATATACTTCTTGTACTTAGCTAAATCAATCAGAATCTCTGAAAGATCTTTTTTGGCTAAAGCAATACTAACAGTGATTTTTCTGAGCCCGCGTTCTTGGTGTCCTCTTCTGGTAGAGATCATAACGACCTCTTTAGCCACACCATCTGCTTCTTTAACGAGCAAGCAGTATGATTGCACGTTGATTTGAACAATATGTTTTAAGCTGTATTCGGAATCTGGTTCATTGCTGACATGGAACATGTCTTTAATGATTTCTTGAACCAAATCAGAACTAGACATTTCTTCAGCAAGAAAGCCTTCAACAGATTTTGCTGAACTGCTCAAATTATACATTGCGACATAAGATCCAAACTTACGATTGCAAACATCTTGTGGATCCATTAAGTAATCATGGTCGTCAATGCGTTGTGAGTTCAACTTTGTATCTCCGATGCTATTATCATATTCTTCGTATCTAAATTCTTTTTCCCAGAACATCTCTTCATCTTCTGGAGAGATATCCAAAACATCTTCTAAAAGTTTATCTACACGTGCCATATTGACCCATTGGGATGGATGAGTATTTAAAGACATACTCGTCCACACCAAGAACACATAAGGTCATCACAAATAACTTCGTTTGTTTTCTTGTCACGTATTTTCATAGTTGTTGTGAATCGACAATTACGTCCAGGGCGTGCTTTGCACTTACCCATAAAGAACTGACATGCTGCTTCTGCTGCAATTACTGCGCGAAAGCTAGCGAGATCCGGAGCTACACCACGTGCTACAAGACGTTTGGTTATAGCAATAACAAGACCAGGAGGAGCACCATGGTCTTTATTGTCTGGATTGTTCTGGCCAGACAGATCTTGTGTGTTTAACGAAGTCTCGGATTGGCGCACTTTTGAACTCCAATAAAGCCAAGTTGGCTACCATAGCAGTCTTTTTATGATCAGGATGATTCATTAACCGAGTGATCGAAGTTTCAACTGATTCAACTATCAACCATTTAGGATTACCTGTTCTAAGGTAATGTCTAAAAAGATCAGCAAAAAACTGTTGAGGCTTCTCTTCCATAATACCAATAGCAACATTGGATTCTATGCCTACTTGAATTGGACTGCTTTTTGGAAAGTGCATATTTAAAGTCGTTTCATAAAAAAAAGAAGAAACTCTATTCATGAGGAGAACTAAAAAGTTTAATAGACATAAGAGTAATATAGATATCTAAAATACACAAGAGAATACTAGCAACAGTCGCCGTGACCGTCCCGGTGATCACGGCGACTGTTACATAGCATACAATCCGTGCAAAGCTAAATGCGGATTGTAGCACTAGGACTGAAGTCTGTTCAGGGGAAACAAGACTTTTCATCCTAAGCGCATAAACTGAAAGCATCAAACTCCACCCATTTTCGAAAGACTACCGGCAGCCCTACGAACATACACTTTACCTGTAGGTGTTGGAAACAGTCGGTGCAGTTCTGCAGCTGATGTTTCAGGATACTTTTCAAGATAGTTGTGACGGAGATTAACAACCTTCGCCATTTTAGCTTCATATTCGAGATTGGCTGCTTCCATCTCAGGAGTGAAGTTACCTGCAACAATAAACTTTTCAACCTTGTCTACATGCTTATTGCCAGTCTCTTCCAGATCTGTCATACCAGGGAGGGCAACATCTTGAAGAGTAATAATCTTCGAAGTATTGAGTCTCCATTCTGGGCAGACAAAGTCATCAAGCCTACGACGTTCGAGTTGTCGTGCGCTATCAGCTACTATAGCAACTCCCACACCACCAGACCTTCTAGGGTTATGAGAGGTTCTCGTAGAATGATCACGATAGAGATCGGATCCACCTTCTTCGCAAACAAGCCAGTAAGGATCTACTTCTGGTGCGGTATACTGGGTATTGCATGTCGGGCATTCCCAGTTATCGTGGAACTCACTCTGTTCAAGATCAACCTGGTCTTTTTCAAAGATAACAGTATCTGAATCAAGACTAGGATTAGCGATCTTTTCGAAACCCCTACGTTTGCCATAGTATCCACGTGTCATGTCGTAGCCAAATAGCTGACGACGCTTAGACATCATGCGCGGATGCTTACCAATGTAACCAACAATGACTTCTTCAGAAAGTCTATCCAAGAATTCGCTGGTATCGGTGACAGGTGATCCAAATTCATCAGTCATTCCACCAATGGCTTCAATGACAGTAATGAATGGAGTAGCTTTGAATTCAAAGTCTTTCTTTGGAACTTCATCTAGGCGAGCATCATAGTTGGGGTTCGAAATGATGTTCGACATGATCTCTTCATGAAGTTTCTGAGGGGTTTGGTTATGCTGGCGCTTGCCAACACGCTGTTCCTCTGCTACTTCCATCTTCACCATGAGACCATGGTCAAAGTTCCAGTCGGCCCTCTCAGATCCAAATGCATCCTGGAACTGCCAGCGCAAATCCAATCCATAAGGATGAGAACACGTTGGACGAGACGGATCCATACCATTAGGTCGAATCCAGCTTGGACGCATTGTCCTGGGTTTGCCTCTACGGAGCTGCTGGACCACAGACTTATACTGTGCAAGAACTTGGTCTACAGCAGGATCTCCCCCCATTGTCTTAGCTTGTGCAATGAGTTTTGAAATGTTAACACGAAACACAGTTGCATTAGCATTCGTTGTACCGTAGGCGGTGGGACGATTCCCATTCCCATCCAATACAACAAATTTATCCCCAACTTCTTCAACCTCGAGTGTAGCTTCAGGAGGATATTGCATGATAGGTGGAGTACCACCTGGATTCCTGAACACTACTTCATCAGTTGTAACCCTGTACTTTGGATCTTTAGAATGGTAATAGCATGCTTTTGGAGATGGCTTCTTGCGGCAATTGCTACAGTCTGGATCTGCAAGAATCTCAGCCATTGGATGCTGTACTTGAACTCGCTGAGGCATTTCAGGCCAAACAGGAGCTGCATAGTACTTAGGCATTCCTAAGCCGAACTTCTTCATATGAGGATACAGGATTTCGACAGACACACCAATACCAAGGTATTTAGCCTTGTCAGCTTCCCAGTCTTCAAGACTTGGTGCACCCCATACTGTCCATTTAGCACTAGTAGCTGACAGCTTAGCTTTCAATCTACTATCATGAAACTTTACTTGATAGTAGAGATTACCTTTCTCGGTCTTTCCAATATCGAGAAGGTCTGCACCATACCAGACAACTCTGCCATAAGGTACGGTCTGCTTTTGATAGAGAGCAATACCATACGCTGCTGCAGGGTTGTCCATATGCTCAAACTGTTCTTGAGCTTTCTCTC
>CAYOVR010000094.1:0-4719 GCA_964407465.1 uncultured Candidatus Saccharibacteria bacterium | reverse complement strand
ATGGCTAGGTAGATAGCTTCAAGCGAGACTACTGTTGTTAAAACCAGTAAAACTTTTTCCAAATCTACACCCAAAAAATACAAAACGAAACTACCCACAAAAAATACCGTGTGTAAAATTAACGAGGACACTGAGCCTACCCAATTAGTAAACTTTAAAGACACGGCGGGAAAACCGGTTGGGGCTTGTTTAACTTTTTTAACCATAGTATGTTCCCTTCCAAATTCAGAAATATAGAAATAAAAAAACTACGTGTTTGTCCCAAGTAGTTACGTGCATGTATTATAGCATATTTTCTTTCATCAGTAAAATTAGGTATTTTTTGGGTTAGTTACGACAAATCCCCTGTTAAATCAATAACCACTTTGAAAGTGCGGTATACTATATATAAGTGCTTTGCACCCAAAGTAATTAACCAAAATAAATCATGAACAAAAAAGTGATGATCTGGGGACCAATTATCCTCGTGGTCCTAATAGCCACAGCAGCAATTGGACTGTCGGTCAAACAAAAAACAGGATCAGACACAACAGTCTCTGATTCTACGAAGCAATCATCAACTAAATCAACCTCAGAGGATGCTACTCCAATAAGTATCGATAGCACTCTCGACCAAATTACAAATGATGCTGTAAAAGAACAAGAAACAGCCAACGCCAGCGCTGATACCGATGCCAACGAAAGCGTGACAAAAGACCAGGAGATTATTAACAGCACAAGCAACGACAACTATGACATCAACTTCTAAAAAACTCATTGTCGGACTATTTCTTTTCGCGTTAGCCATGCCTGCTTATGCTCACGAGGAAAGCACCGACGACAAGAACACTATTGAACGTAAAAGATTTGAGCAACTTCAGAACAAAAAGTCTGAAGACAAGCGACCTAAAGATGCTCAAGCTTGTCTACGCCTTGAACAAGGTGCCGAAGGCATAAAGAAAAAACTTGAGGGTAAGCGCTCAGAATGGCAAGAACGAAAAACTCATCGCCGTGATGAACTAATTACTCGCAAAGGTAATGGCCGTGAAAAACTTGATACATTCCGCGGAGAGTCAGATGAAAACCGTGACAAACTAATTGCTAAGCTCTTAGAAAAGTACCCTGATGCAGATGATCAAGCCGCGATTAACGCTTTCAGTGCTCAAATTGAGGCAGCAGTTGCAAAGCGACGTGCCGCAATCGACGCCGCACTTACAACTTACCTCCAGGCAGTACAAGGTACACTGGGAAGTCGCCAAGACAAAATGGCTTCAGCCCTAGCAACTATGAAAGCTTCCATTGAAGCTGCTATGACTCAAGCTAAGACCGATTGTGCCGCTGGTGTCGACAAACAAACCGTATTCCAAACATTGCAAGCCTCAATTAAAGCGGCAAAAGAAAAGTTTGCTGCCGATCGCAAAGCTTCTGAAGCTACAAGCACCGAACTTGAAGCTCTCAAGAAAACAAGAGAAACAGCAATCAAGGCTGCTATCGAAACATTCAAGACCGAAGCTAAAACTGCTCGTGATACATTGAAAACTGCTTTAGAAGAACCTGAAACTTCTGAAGATTCTGACGAGTAGACTATAGTAAGCCATAAAAAAACAACCCCTAGCTTGGGGTTGTTTTTTTATGGCGTCGAGTAAAGTACCACGAAGCTAAAATACTAGATAGCGGTACAGCTAGAACCAAAGCAGTGCTTCCAACCAACGCCCTAACGATTTCTTCAGCAATAAATTCGCTATTTAAGACTACCCAAATTGGCTGATTAAAGTTTAAGACGATCACAAGGAATAAGGGAAAAAACGCTCCAGCGTAAACTAAAACCAAAGTATTGATCAAAGATGCAATGTGCTCACGGCCAATCGACATGGCTTTACCGTAAAGCTCACGAAGAGTGACACTTGAGTTTGCTATATAAAGCTCTTCGACCGCGGCACTTTGAGCTGTAGTGATATCATCTAGAATTCCCAGGGTACCGATAATAATGCTAGCAAGAAGAACACCTTGTAAGTCGAGAGCGCCCAAAGACGTGGCTTGAAGTAAGAAGACTTCTTCCGATCCATTTCCAAAGAGATGAAAAACCTTAACTGCTGCAGCCGCTAACCCTTCGGCTAAAAATAATACGACGATAGTAGAGACAACGGCGAGAGTAGTTCGAGTATTAAAACCGTGAGCTACGTAAATTGAAACGATAGCAATAACCACAGCGGCAATAATCGCTGCGACAACGGGGTTCGCCCCCGACAAAATTTGCGGTGCCAAAAAATACAACAACACGACCAAACTGAAAGCTAAACCTAAAATAGCAGACAATCCATGCCATCTTCCAAAAATAATTGCCAACGCAATGAACAGCAACACAAAAATACCAATACCGGGAAGTCTGTAAATATCAATGACCACGTACTCGCTACCAGAAGCAATCTGATCTTCACCCAAATGTGCTAATACAACTTTGCTCTTAACTGCTAACATCTGGCGTGGATCAACAACCTCGTGAATAACTTCCGTTGTCTCCCCCGCTTTGTCGCCTGTGGTCAATTCAACTTTCGCTGTTTGAACGATGCGCTCTAATGCAGACTCATCGCCTAAGCTATCACGCTGTTCATCAATTATTTCAACAACTTTACCACGTTCATATTCTGAAAACGGAGAGATGTTTGGCGCTACTGCTTCTAAAGGAATGCTGGCAAAACGAGATGTATCGTGCTTAACAAAAGCCACAGCCAAAAATGCTGTGACAACAATAACAAACCCGATGTAAAATTTATTACTTGAAAACCGCATTAGCCCAACTTATCTCCGATGAAATTAATGATTCCACCGATCACAAGTTCTATTTGTTTCCAAATCTCTTTGAAAATCTTCTTCATAAATATATAGTACTGCTGAAGCACGGGTCGCGTCAATCATAAGCATTGACTTAGGCGGCATTTTTCAATATAATAGACCAATCTATGAACACATCTTTAAAACCAATCGACTTAGCAGATGCTTTAATTGTTGGCGAACTTTTGTCTTTACCAGATCAGCTCAACACCAAAGAAACTCTGTATAAAGACAAGCCTGAGCAAGAAACAGCACTCGAAGAAGCGCTTGAAGCTCTCGGCACAGGGCTTTTTGCCATGAACGAACATCGCCGCAATTACAAGATCAACGAAAAAGCGGCATGGAAAGAGTTCAAGCGTGAAGGCCAGAAAACTAAATCTAAAGACGAAAACATTTCTAAGAACGTGCCAGAATTACAGCAATACATCGTTGGATTTTTCTCTGAGATAAAACCAAGCCTCGATGCTTTAAGTAAAGCTATGAATGTTATCCTCGATAGCTCGTTCAAAGAATGGGAAACTTCAACTGGCGAAGACAATATTCCTCAGAGTGGTAAAGCAATTGGCGAATACATTAAAGCTAATACTCCCGAAAATAAATTACAGTTTGGTAAAGACTTGGAACAATTTATTAGTAGCAACACTCGATGGCTCGGCTACTTAACTACAGTTGTCGACAAAAAAGATGAGCAAGGAAATTTAACTGCGATTACACCTTTCGTCTTTGAACAAAAACATCGTACGGTTATCCCCCAACTCTTTACTCACTCTGATGGATACCAAGAACCAGTGCTCAATTTTATGAATCGTGCTACCCAAGAGCTAATCTTGTTCATGATCAACACGCTCGTCTTTTCATTTCAAATTGGAGCCAAAGACTTATTTCTGACTAAAGTTAAAGACAAAGCGGGACATCAGCACTATCGCTGGGTACCACTCGAAGCTGCGCAAAAACTTCAAGAATTACAAAACTCTAAAAACTCCGCCTCCGCCTAGGCGGTTTTTTGTAAATAAAGAAGCGGTGACAGTAGAGTGGATGTTCCAATCAACTGCCCCGCTTGCAAGCCCGCTTCGTCGTGTTCGAGTTGCGACTCGACATGAGTCAATCCTCCTTCAGTCGTCGCCGGTCTCAGTTCCAGCTTCAGACTCCCCAGCTTGACGCTGAAGAACCCTTTCTCGAGCCACTTCACAAATGAAGACAACACCACTGAAATAGGCGGTCCCGCCTATAGCAAAGATGCCCAACGTAACTGGGACTGGCAGGTTCGCACCGTATGCCATCCCCACACCAAGAATCAACGTTCCGCATACGCCGCAGACGATGGCATATACCAATTTCATGTTCATGACGGCCTCCTTCAGTCGTCGTAGTAGTCGGAACCTGCACCGGAGGGCCCTGGTCCGCATTGGGACAGATTGTCGCTGTCCTGCACCGGCTGTTCTCCGGAGATGTCTGAAACGTCGCCCCCATCTTTGTCGGCTGACTGGTCACCCACGGTAACTGGCGGAGTCAGCGCCACATAGATCAGCCAAACAAGGCTGGCGATAAAAGCGATGACGGCGATGGGATAGACCGTGCGCGCTTCTCGTTCTGACAATTCTGGGACTAGCAAAGCCCAGAGACCAAAACCCCCACTCAGAGTAATGGCGCAAACTGGCCCGAGCCACTTCATAACACATCCTCCCTTGCTCCGAAAGCCAGTTCCTCTGGTCAGGACATCTTTCCACACGAGCACATGCTCAGCTTCAAGATAGCATCACAGTATATCAAAGCCAATTATCGTTGTCGAGGCATCAAAAACCACAAAGACCTGCTATAATAATATAGATGAGACCAAATTGGTACGCTAAATCTGCACAGCAGATCTTTCGCGAACTCGAAACAAACAAAAAAGGATTAAGCGCAGCC
>CAYOVR010000093.1:3273-4804 GCA_964407465.1 uncultured Candidatus Saccharibacteria bacterium | reverse complement strand
CTTCGTTGATCGTAGCCATGACTCCGTTTTTGATCAAAGCTTTGATAACTTCGGTGACAGGCTTGTCTAAGAGCAAGGCAAAGTCACGAACTTTGATATATCCCGGAAGTTTGATCTTAGTTGGATCAACCGGCACAGCAGGAGCTTCTACTTTAGGTGCTTCTTGTAAGCTCGCTAAAACTTGTTTAGCTAGAGAGTTGTCTATCTTGTTGGCGCGCGGAGAAATTGAAAAACCTTTCGCTTTAGCTTTGTCGCGAAGTTCTTGGATTGAGATATTTAGTTGGGACGAAAGGCTTGAAAGATTCATATAAAAAATCGTATAACCTATCAATTATACGACAAAAATAAGGATAAATCAAGCTCGGGATTTTAGATAGACTTAGAAGGTGCGGTTCTTGCCGACGATCATTTTTAAGCGACGAGGAATAATTTCAATGGTCTCAGGAAACTTTGTTAAAACTTTTCCAGCGATTGAGAGGCCAAGACCACGAGGTTCCAAAAATTCGATTTTTTGGCATCTGATCACAGAGCTGTTTGGAGTTTTTTCGAGCATGGTGTCCATGATCTCTTGTTTGTATCTGAGGATCGAACTTTTTGGAAGCGCATCCATTAGAAGTAAATCTAAATAGCCATCAGTTGGATTAGCTAAAGACTGATCAGCGCTGCTGGTCATGCGGCTGTTTACCACTGCTCCCCCAACGGACTGTGCTGTAATAGTAAAGCGGTTATCAATACGGATTTGGTAATCCATATTCTTTCCAGAGAGTGAAGTGAAGCTATTCCACATACTCACATTTTTTATATCATGACCCGTAACCCCAAATTCTGCCGAGCCAATAAAATAAGTGTTCCCTGCTCGCGCTAAATCGATTTTTTCGATGCGACGCGCAGCGATAGTTTTAACTGCAGTGTGCAGACTGTCAGCGCCAAGAATTTTAGCGAGGTAAGAGTTTTCGTCGAGTGGAATAAAGCCCAGTGTAAAGTCTCGTCCTTTGAGAAGGGCGAGCATTAAATTAAAAGTGTCATCTGAGCCACAGGCGATGAGGGTGTTTGCCCCACGCTGGCTCGCGGTTTCAATTAGGTCACTAATCGTGCGAAGCGCGGTTACTCGACCAACTTCACCGGTCACGTTAAACTCGGCGAGCAATCCTTGGAGCTCGATTTGGAGTTTTTCGAATTTCGGTAAACTTAAATTGTGTGGGTCGAGAATATAGTAGTACATGCAGAAGAAATTAGTTCAGATAAACTGAAATCACCACGACGTTACACTCGTCTATTCTTCTGTTTCTGGTTCTCGTTCTTTTTTCTTGCCGCCGTTGCCCATACTGCACTTACCACTAAATTTGGCGCCGTCTTCTATGCGCAGGACTTCACAAGTAATATCCCCTGAGATCATCGCTGTGCTTTGTAAAATAAGGTGATTGCTGACTTTTAAGTTGCCGTTGACTTGGCCAGCAATAATGGCACTTCCGGAGATAACATCAGCTGTGATGATGGCTTTAAAGAGCTGAACTCAAAAATTCTGATTGCC
>CAYOVR010000093.1:0-3263 GCA_964407465.1 uncultured Candidatus Saccharibacteria bacterium | reverse complement strand
ATAAACGTTCTGGGTGGTCATAACTTTTCCCGCGACCTGACCTTCAATTTTGATATCCCCTTCTGAGTTTAAATCACCTTGGATTTTTACTGATGGTCCAACAATTGTCTCTGTAGGGCCAGTTGCTTCGTTCTCTAAATTTGATTCCATGCGAGTCCTTTCTGAAATTCTAGTGCTGTGCACTATATATAAATGCTTAAATTACTGTTTTACTGATTTTGTGTTTGATTTTTGTGTTCGGTCACCGCGAGCATAACTGCTTGTTGTTCCTCTTCATTTAATTGAACTTCACCGACACTCCCCTTCACAGCTTTGGAGTAAATTCGGTTTTGCTGTCTACCATGCAAGCTTGTCATCACGACGCCATCATTATGACTGTCGAGAAGTGCTAGTGAAAAACTTAGGTTACCACCTTCATCCGCAAACGAATTAAATTTTACCAGCCCAACTTTTTTTATTGACAATCCAGTTTGGTCTGAAGTTAGTTGAAGGTTTTCACTAGTTTCAGCTTGCAATCCTTCCAGGACTTTTATTTTCCCGGTAACCGCACTGAGGATATCTTCCAGATTCTCTGGTTGGTGCTCGGGACCCATCTGTTCGCGCAATTTTTTTATGGTCATCATAGTACGCAAAGCGTAAACAGCAATGCCAATAGTTATTACCGAAAGCGCGATGCTGATGATTGAAAACAAAATAGTTGCGTCCATAGTATCGGTATTCTATCACTGTTCCCCGTTGCGTTCAAATTGAAGATTATGATACAATCAGAGCACCTACATTAACCGTTTTACAAGCAATGTCTAAGAAAAACAAGAAAAGATTTAGCTTTTCCAACGACGCACACAGTGCGATTTTAACTCCCAATCAGCACGCTGAATACAAATTGATCAAATGGGATCTAATTCGATTACTTATTTTCAACGTCTTAGTTCTAGTTGGAGTGTTAGTCCTCTACTATACAAATCAAACTTCTGGTTATTTAGAAAATTGGTTATCGAGATTTATCTAAGTAAATTTTAAAACCGCCCATTTGGGCGGTTATTTATTTTGGTGGACCTAGGGAGAATCGAACTCCCGCCTCAGCAATGCGAATGCCGTGTAATACCACTTTACTATAGGCCCCCTATTATTTGGTCGCGAATCCGGTAAACCGGCTCGCTCCTCGTTCGCGCCAACGAAGTCGGCGCTCACTTTCTAAAGATTAACTTGTTCGCTAAATAAAAAGACAATGAAGCTCACTCATTTTAGCTGATTGTGATATAGTAAGTAAAGTCTTTAACTATATGCTGATATGTTTAAAATCAAAATAATTTGCTTAGGAAAATTCAAAGAGCAGGCATTCAAAGATTTGGAAAAAGAATATTTGAAGCGCCTGAAAGCTTACGCCAAAATCGAAGTCATCGAATTACCAGAAGTCCCCTATCGCGACAATGATGATATACAGAAAGTGAAACTTGCAGAAGCTGAAACTGTCGAGAAGCGCTTACCTAAGGACGCGATAGTTGTCTTGCTTGAAGAAAAAGGTCAGTCTAGAGACTCAAAAGATTTTTCGAAATTCTTGGATCGCATTGGAAGTCTTGGTCAGGAAATAATTTTTGTAATAGGTAGCGGCGTTGGGTTGCACGAATCACTCAGAGGCCGAAGTAATTATCAGATTTCCTTATCCCCTCTTACTTTCCCGCATAATTTCGCCAGAGTTTTACTTGAAGAGCAGTTATATAGAGCTGGAACTATACTAGCTGGAAAAGAATATCATAAATAAAACCGCCACGTGGCGGTTTTTAGTTTATCTCTGTTTTGGCAGTGCTTTTGTCAACAAAGCTCATAATTAAGCCAAGTATTAGCCAAAGGAAGAACTGGGTTTGTTGAATTGTGTAGAAATAGTGATCAAAATGCATCAGGGCCAAAAAACCCAATAAAATCGCTAGTCCCACCACGTGGTGGGGTTTAGGTGATTGCTCCATGTTCCATGTGGAACTAGATAGGCGGTAGAATATGTATAGAAAGAGAGTTGTAAGTGCAAGGGCCAAGATGGCTCCCCCATCAGCCGCTGAAAGCAAGTAGTAGTTATGAATTGGTTGGATCTCCCAACTTTGTAGATCACGTGGTGATAAACGTTCCATGTGCAACATGCTCTGCCCTACTCCTACACCAAATATAGGGTTTTCCTTGATGATATTCCATCCCACGTGGTTATAAATGTTTCTGTATGCAAATGATTCTGACTCAGTCCCACCACGTGGTGTGAAAAAGGGCCAAAAGGTCATCAAAACGACCAAAATCAATGGTAAAAGGCTAAAAAATCGCTTATATAAGGGAGATAATAAGATTTTATTCAGCAAAGAATATATAAATATTGTAAATATTCCTATAAATAAGCCAATTATTGCCGCTTTGGAGTAAGTTAGGTACATGCCTGTACCCAGTGCTAGGGTAACCAGGCAAGCTAATATCTTAAATTTCGCTTTATTTAAGAGGGAAATAGCTGTTAAACTAATCAAGGTTCCTACGAGGAGAAATCCTGAGAGGACGTTTGGATGGGGGAAGGTTCCATAAGCTCTGAGCTCCAGGATTCCACGCGAAGCGAACTTTGCCACACCATATGAATCTAAGTTTAGGAGTGGTTCACCAATCAGCTTTAAACCTATAGATCTATCTAAGGAGATTTGAAAGAAGGCGATAGCGACTTGGGCTAAACAGAGAATGATGAAAAACTTTGTGAATTCCTTAATAAAATCGGGATATTTTGTAAAGTACTGTCTCACCAGCTCAAAAATAAGCAATAACTCAAGAAATTTGAGGGTTTTGAAGACGAAAAGGGGATTAATGTTACCAATTTGGCTCAAAAACAAGATCAAAATGACCCCAGTTCCAATTTTGGTAACCAGCGAGATGTTCCATGTGAACCATCTTGTGATCAGACCGTGAACTAATAGGACAAGAAGAATCAAATCGCTTAAATATAGAGATAGGGAAGTGAAATCCGAGTACTCTCCGAGCAGAGTCGCTTCCGGAGTATCAAAAACTTTTCGAACGGAAAAAAACATACTTGTCAAAAAGGCAAGCC
The DNA here is from genome assembly GCA_964407465.1 of uncultured Candidatus Saccharibacteria bacterium. Lineage (GTDB taxonomy): Bacteria > Patescibacteriota > Doudnabacteria > UBA920 > UBA920 > JADZEH01. Next base: position 196 of record CAYOVR010000093.1, on the reverse strand, counting down.
ACAGGAATTTTCCGATATTTTCTGATGTAAATAAATTTTTAAGTTTCATATGGAACATGTAACATTGACTAAAGGTAATTTATATGTTGTAATTTAATCTACAACAGGGTACGTGCTATAATCACTTTGTTGTTTTGCTTTCGTAGCTCAATGGATAGAGCATCTCACTCCTAACGAGACGATGTAGGTTCGATTC
>CAYOVR010000092.1:0-4842 GCA_964407465.1 uncultured Candidatus Saccharibacteria bacterium | reverse complement strand
CGCTTAGACGCAATTATCGGTACTATGATTGATAATGTGATATTGCGAGGCGTTGATATTTTCGAAGCTTTAAACCAAGCTGAAAGCCAAGCTGCAACCTTAACTCAAGTACGATAATGACTACTTTTTTTAAAAAAATTACGTTATCGGTTTCAATGGTAATTATGTTGGCTGGTTTTAGTTTAAGCCCTCTCGTCAGTTTGGCTCAGGGCGGTTTAGTGCCATGTGGTAACGGGGAATATTCTTATGATGCTAGTGATCCAGGGGCAAAACCACCAGATAACAGTGGCGCGTCAGATAAAATGTGTACTGTTACTGATTTATTTCGCGTTGTAGTCATTGTCACTAATTTTCTTATTGCGTTCGCTGGCTTAATCGCGGTACTCATGATTGTTCGGGCCGGAGTAATGATGATAACCTCAGCAGGAAATCCTACTGGATATGGCGCAGCAAAAAAGTCTATGATAAACGCTATCATTGGTTTCTGTTTAACTTTTCTGGCGTTCATGTTGGTTAATACTTTATTGAGTACTCAACTAGGTATTAATATTAAAGATGGTGGTAATATCTTTACCAACACTATCGACTTTATTAAAGGTCCTCAGTCATCCACAACTACTCCACCCACATCGCCACCCCCAACACCAAAACCTTAAATTATGACCATGAAAAAATTATTTAGCTATCTATTTCTAGTTTTATTTACAGCGGGGATTTTAAGTTCTGTCGCTGTTCGTCCGACTGTAGTGAATGCGCAGGCATCGCAGATTGATTGTTCACGGCCAACCAACTATACAATAGATCGGATTATTGATATTCAGCCAATCCGTCCGAAGGAAAAAGAAAATTTTTCAGTTAATGCTATATTTACTTTCAAAGACGATTTCCTTGCAAAATGCGTCGCTTTAGAAGAGGCACAATACTATTATAAATTTGAATACGATGATTATGGAGGGTCGCTTGATACTGAGCCCCAGAAAGCAACTTTTTCAGGAAAAAAATTGGAAGATACTGATGTGCAAACCTGGGATTTTTTAATAGGGGATGCTCAGCCAACTAGTACTCGTGTAAGGGTGAGGGTAGGTTTATATGCCGTGAACAAATTGGGCGGACCATATGAAGACGGCGCTGCATTTCAAACTGGTGTAATAAATTTTGATGGGATTACACTTACTCCTCCACCAGGTGGAGGTGGAGCCGGGGGAGGTGGCGGGGTTGGAGGTAACCCATTGAATCCTCCAGTTGGCGGCGGTGGTAATACCGCGGGCAGTAGTTCTCCGGATCTCGGCAAGACCTTTTATAATCCTATAAACATAGAGAGTATCCCAGAGTTTATTGTTCGCATCATAAATATCCTTTTGATTCTAACAGGAATGCTCGCCGTGCTGTTTATAATTATCGGAGGGCTTCGCTATATTACTTCTGCTGGAAATCCCCAAAACGCGACCGGTGCCAAAAACACAATTCTGTACGCTATATTTGGATTAGCTTTTGCCGTACTGTCCTACGCTATTGTTAACGTAATTACCAACGTGCTTATCAACAAGTAATAGTTGATTTAGATTTCGTGTGGTATACTATATTTATTGTATGAACCTTATCGCTTATCTTAGCAATTGAGAGGGGGTGAACACAGCTTGAAACAAATAGTAAAAAACACAAAATTTCTGTACATCGCGCAAGTCATTTGTTTAGTGATTTTAATGACAGCTCCTTTAGCCGCGATCGCTCAGTTACAAGTAAACAATACCCAGCTATGTCAGGGTACTGGTCTGAATTGTGAGGTCCGTGATGCTAATACGTTAATTCGTACAGTCATTAACTGGCTTCTAGGGATCACATTTGGTGTCGCCGTCTTGTTTCTTATCATCGGTGGTTTCCGATATATTACCTCCGCTGGTAATCCCGATGGTCAGACCAAGGGTAAGCAGACCGTTATCAATGCCCTCATTGGTATCGTGATCATTGTTCTCTCGTACGTAATTGTGAATGTCGTTGCTAACCTGGTCTCAGGACGTAACAGCACCACTGCTCCGTAATAAATTTTCTATCCCTCGCCGGTGGCGGGGGTTAGTCCCGAGTATCGTAATGTTACGATACTCGGGACTAACTAATAAATATATATGATAAAGCAAAAATTAATTCGTTTCTTTCAAGTCCTTGGACTGGTGGTGTTGCTCTCGGCTCCTATGTTGGCGGCTCCTGTTCTTACCCACGCTCAGTCAGGACCGGATTTAGGTCTTCGTGATATTGAAAATAAGACTGGTCTTTCTAACTGGAATATCCGTCAGGGAAGTGGTGCAGACTCTGTTGTGTTAATCATCACTCAAGTAATTAAGATTCTGCTTCTGCTTGCAGGGTCAGTCGCGATTCTGTTTATTATCATTGGTGGTTATCAGTACATTTTTTCAGCTGGTAACGAAACCACTTCTAAAAAAGGCAAGCAGACTGTGGTCAACGCCCTTATTGGTATTGTCATAATTGTTCTTTCTTATGTTTTGGTAACTGTTGTCGCAAACTTGGTAAGCAGAAATCCATAGTCTATGTTCGTAAAGATTTTATCAAAGAGTATCATCCTAGGGTTTGGGGCGGTGCTCTTTTTTTCTCCAATTTTAGTTAGCGCAATTACTTGTCCTCCTACTGGCTTCACCATAAAGGATCAAATATGCGTGCCCAATAATCCATTCCAAACTGGGGGAGGAGTAGCCAGCTCTGAAAGTTACAAAGAAATTATCCCTCAGGTTATTAAAACCCTATTGTTGGTTTCAGGACGCATCGCGATTTTGTTCATAATCTTAGGAGGCTTTAGGTATATGTCCTCTCGCGATAACGCTGATTCAGCGAAAAAGGCTCGAGCAATGATCGTTAATGCCGTGATTGGTTTGGTAGTGATTATTTTATCGTACGCAATAGTCCTTATAGTTACGAACGTTCTCAACAATACCCGAGTATAAACCATAAAAGACTGCAAAAAGCAGTCTTTTATCTATGGTCAAGATGATCAAATACTGCTACAATAGCTATGTTTTAAGGGTCTTTTTATGCCGGGGTGGCGAAATTGGCAGACGCACCAGCCTTAGGAGCTGGCGCCAGAAATGGTGTGGAGGTTCAAGTCCTCTCCCCGGCACCACCATTGTTTTAAGAGGTTAAACTGAGTATACTGAAGGAACTTAACATAGTAATTTATTGAGTAACTACATTTATTTATGGGAAAAATTGTCAAAAACATTGTTTTAATCCTTATCGGATTTTTAATAATTTCAGGAATTGTCGCGGCGTTTTCGCGCGAGACAAAAGAACAGGAAGTTGCTCTTTCCGAAATTGCCACAGCGGTACGAGAAGACAAAGTCAAAAGTGTCGATATTAGCCGAGATACTGTAACCGCCGAACTTAAAGATGATTCAACAACTCGCATCGCAACTTTAGGGGCAGGCACTGAGTTCACGACGTTTCTTATCGATAGTGGAGTAGAGACGGAAAAAATTCAAAATTTAAATATCGAATACAAGAACGATAGCACCGCTGCAAGTTTAGCTGGTGCGATTTTGCCGTTCCTTATTCCGTTTGTACTTATTGCGCTATTTATTTATTTCTTGATGCGCCAAGTACAAGGGACAAACAATCGTGCTTTAACATTCGGTCAAAGCTCGGTGCGCTTATCTGACGAACGAAAAAACAAAGTTCGCTTTTCTGATGTCGCTGGTGCTAAGGAAGCCAAAGAAGAGTTAGAAGAAATTGTTGAATTTTTGAAATTCCCACAAAAGTTTTTATCACTTGGCGCTAAAATTCCAAAAGGTGTTTTACTTCTTGGTTCTCCTGGTGTCGGTAAAACTTTGTTAGCGCGTGCTGTAGCAGGGGAAGCTAATGTTCCATTCTTTCACATTTCCGGTTCGGAGTTTGTAGAAATGTTTGTTGGTGTCGGTGCTAGTCGCGTTCGTGATTTATTTAAGAAAGCAAAGAAGAATGCGCCGTGCATTGTGTTCATTGATGAAATTGATGCAGTTGGTCGTCAACGTGGCACCGGTGTCGGTGGTGGTCACGATGAACGTGAACAAACCTTAAACCAAATCTTAGTTGAAATGGATGGATTTGAGACGGACACTAATATTATCGTCATTGCTGCAACTAACCGTCCAGATGTACTCGACCCAGCCTTGCTTCGTCCCGGTCGTTTTGACCGACAAGTCATGCTTGATTTACCTGATATCAAAGATCGCGAAGCTATCTTAGAAGTTCACGCAAAAAATAAACCTTTAGCAGGTGAAGTGAACTTGCGCACAATTGCTCAGCGTACCCCAGGGTTTTCTGGTGCTGACCTCGCCAACTTAATAAACGAAGGGGCAATTCTGGCTGCACGTGGTAACAAAAAAGAGATCGGTAATAATGATCTTAAAGAAGCTATTGAAAAAGTTATCATGGGACCTGCCCGCAAAAGCCATCTTTTATCTGAATCAGAAAAGAAGATTACAGCTTATCATGAGGGTGGTCATGCTCTAGTTGGTGCTGTATTAGCTGAAGCAGACCCTGTGCATAAAGTGACGATCCTATCTCGTGGTAAAGCGGGTGGTTATACGTTATCTCTTCCCAATGAAGACAAGCACTTGCATACTAAGCAGAGCTACTTAGACCAAATAGCTATGTCCTTGGGTGGATATGCTGCTGAAAAATTGGTATTCAACGAACTCACTACGGGTGCCAGTAGCGATTTAAAGAAGGCTACAACTTGGGCGCGTCAGTTAGTTACTCAGTTTGGGATGAGCGAAGCCTTTGGCCCTGTTGTCCTTGGTGAAGGTCACGAAAATGTATTCTTGGGCCGAGACATGGGCGAACAAAAAAATTACA
>CAYOVR010000091.1:0-5012 GCA_964407465.1 uncultured Candidatus Saccharibacteria bacterium | reverse complement strand
GATATTCAAGTCTAACATTTATGATTTTTATACTATTTTGTTCTCCAAATAACACAATACTAATTTCTTTTGAAAAAGTTTTACCGCTTTTTAATTCTCCAAAGCTTTCCTCGAGCCTTACCTTATCCCCTGTGTCATCAGAGCCCTTAGGGTATTCAATAAAAAGAGTAGTTGATTCTAAATCAATTGGATTTCTATTTGTAATATCAATAGACAGTGGTAATTCTTGCCCACCAGGAGAAAAAGTACTTCCAGAAACAACCAGGTCAATCATGTCACTTGAAAAAGTACTCGTTCCTTTTATAAAAAATTTATACGTAAAAAATAACCCTGAAATCAAAAATAGGATTAAAGCTAGAACAAAAAAATTCTTAAAAATGGATTTTGGTAATGTTGGCATATATTCTTGAGTTTTTTCAACTGTATTTTTCCAAGCTGTTTTAACGCCCGAAAAGTCTTCGCTTGTCATTGGCGCCCTAGGTCGTGGCTTAACAACGTCCAATCTTTCAATCTTGTCTGATATTTTATCTATTTTGGTATCTCTGGGTAAATTATTTTTTTCATGAATCTTGTCATCCATAAATTCGATTTTATCACATTTTAAACAAAAATAAGCTGTTTATTACACTACAAATGAGATTCTCTCAAAGAATTATTTACAGTCTTCACCAATTCCCTTCTTTGGATAAACGCATCGGTCAGTAAAAGTTTAGAAACGGAACCCTTTGCAAAGGGTAACACGCTCGCATTGTGTTCGATATAACCGAGGTGAAATAAAATTCGAATAGCCGAAACAAGTTCTATATTTTTATAATCATTTACAAAAAATTCCTCATCTTTGTTTAAAAATATGGAAACTATGTCTTCATATAACTCTTCGTGTTTTTCATCTGGTGGCGCAAGTCTTTGCAAAAGCTTGGCGCTTTTTGAAAAAATCTCTTTACCCAAAATTCCAGCGTTCTCTAAAAATAACAAACCTTGAACTGAAGTTATGTGCCAACCAATTTTTGTTTTTACCAAACTAATTTTGGCACGAGAAAAATCACTCAAAAATGTTCGGAGTTTTGAATCAAACTTTCGTACACTTCGTGCGTCTGCTCGAATCACACCAAAATCACGCGAAAAAATCCAAAAGTACTTGTCGGCTTCTTTTGAATTTCTTGAACCAATTATTATTCCTTCTGTGTGAAATATTGGGTGCATGAGATTGATTAGGAATTTATAATTAAGAATTAATAATTTTTAAGACTTCCGGAAGTTCAACTACTCCATCTCCTTCTGTAAAATGTCCCTTGTTTTCTAATACGATTGTTTTTGCGCCGAGCTTTTCTTTTAAGAGATTTCCATTTTCGATAAGTGGAACCGAATAATCATCATCAGAAAAAACCCCGTAAAAACTTTTCGCATGTTTTTTAGCATTTTCGAAATCGATTGGTATTTCCATCCATGGTCTAGCAATTTCTGGATCTTCATCTTCCTCAATATCTTCACTTGGAATTATCCATGGAGCAATCAAAATCACCTTGTCTACTTTCTCTTCCTTTGAACGGATTTGTAAATATCTCAAAATTGCCTGACAGCCAACACTATGTCCAATTAAAACAGTGTCTTCGTCGGGATTTTTTATAACTTCAACAATGTGATTTACCCAAGCCGAAATTGTTGGAACATTTGGATTGGGCATAAATGGAGCAATTACTTCATAGCCCTTGGTTTCCAAAGATTTTCTCAACCACTTGAGCATAGGCTCATCAGGATTTCCTCCCCAACCATGAATAATAAAGACTCTTTTCATCTCTTGATTATACCAAAACAGCCTTATTTTTATTAGGTTTTTTACTTGACAAAGTGACATAAGTATAATATAATCCAAAAGAACTTAAAATCCACTACGCTATGAAAAAGATCCTTGTAATTATTATTGCCCTTACCTATTCAATAACCTCACCAGCGATCAGTTTCGCTCAATCAAGCTATAAAGTACAAACTACTGGTTTAGCGTACGACGACGATACGGCCAAAAATATTCGCAAGGCCGGAGAAGACTTTGATGAAAAAGTGAATAAATTTCTAAAAGAAATGGCGCCACTCAAACCAATCGGATATTCTGTAATCATACAGGAGAACGAATTTGGACTATCGGTTACCTATACTACTACCTTAGTGGAATGTGATCAAAAAGAAGCAATTGATACCCTGATTAGAGTAGGCTATGTTATTAATGGAACTATTCCAAAAGAAAACGAGGACAGGCCGGCAACAATAAAGAGAAAGAAAACATCAGAACAAGTATGTTCAGAGCTTGAGCTTAATAATTTTGAAATAGTTATCAAGGAAACAATAGAAACAGAATTCAAACCCAAATTTTGGTCAGACGAATTTGTTCATGTTTCAACAGATTTTATTACGGCGAAGCATCAATAAAAAATATTAGCTAATTCAAAAAACCCGCACAACATGCGGGCTTTTTTTATTTATAATTGTTTAATAATTTTCTAATTTGTTTTCGTAAAAGTAATCTATCTGTTGTGGCAACATTATCTTTAAACTTCACATTTAGTTTCTCTTCAAGTACAGAAATGACTCTTAAATCTTTAGCATATAGATAATTTTTTCCTTCCGAAATACTCGGTATACTCATAAGCCAAGATACCTCGTTAAAATATTCCATCGCTTTTTCTATATCTTTTTTATGGTTTTCTAGAAAAGAAAAACCATTCCAAAGTTCTAATTGTCCAAAAATAAGCGGATCTTCTTCGATTTCTTTATCAGGTCCCTTTGTGTCATTTATAATCGTTCCAATAACATCTTGATAAAGTCCTTCTTCTTGTTCATTAAAATATTTTTCTATCCAACCTAATGATAGATTTGATATATTAAGTAATTCCTCAAAAGCCCTCCTGTCTCGATCACTGGTTATGCCAATTTTAAAATTCAAAGTATTAGAAACAATGGCGTGGAGCAATAATTCTGCAGTAAATTGACTCATCTCGTTTTGGAGATTATTTTTTACCCATTCTTCGTAAATCAAAGTGGCACATGCTCCAATCATTTCTATGTTACTATTTTTACCAATCTTTTCTTGCCACAAATCCTCAAATCCAGCATGATGATCGAAAATATTAATTACTTTTTGTAAATTAACAAAATCAGGAAGCTGGTCCGGATCAGATACATCAACAATTACAAACTCATCTTCTGGAGAAACCTCAATACTCGTTCGAATGTTATTTAATTTTATCTTTAAGGATTCTGTTACGCTATGGTTTAAAATACCTGGCAATACTATTTCATTCTTAATGTCCTTTTTCGACAATAATTCTGAATAACCTACCGCACATGCTAGTGCGTCTATGTCCGTGTATTTATAACCTGTAGTAATTATTACTGCCATTATTTTATCTTAACCTTAAAAACTTGATCGTTTACTTTTATTTCTTCACCATCGACATCTTTAAATTCAACGCTTGAAACTCCTGCTGTTTTTTTGAAGTCTTCCAAAAATGGTTTTACTAACTCCTCTGCTGTATCCGAAATATCTAGATTTATTTTATCGTTTGGCATAAGACCCGATTTTTTTCTTAGATCTTGAACACCTCTTAGAAATTCTCTATAATCCCCTTCTTTTTTAAGTTCATCAGTTAAATTTGTATCCAACTCAATATCAGGTTCTAGGTTAGAGGTTAGAGGTTCTAGAATTACCTCTTTTACGTTCAATTCTTCCTTGATAATTTCTATGTATTCTTGCTTCAACCTATTACCTATTACCTTTAAACTACCTAGTGGTTGTCGAACTTTTATGTTTGCCTTCTGTCGAAGCTGTAATGCTTTAGTTACAATCTCTCGTACCATTTCCATTTCTTCAAGTACTTTAGATTCCTTTCCGAAAATATTTTGAAAAAATCCTTTTGAATCAAATTCTGGCCAAGAAGATAAATGAATACTTTCTTCATCTTCATTATTTTTCAATTTCTGCCAAATATCTTCTGCTGTAAATGGTGCAAATGGCGCCAAAATCTTTGATATATTTTTCAAAACAAAATACAGTGTTTGTTTTGCCTCTACGTCGCCTTCTTTTATTCGATCACGGGAACGTCTCAAGTACCAAGTGGAAAGATCGTCCATAAAATCTCGAATCGCTCGAGCGGGCTCCATCAGTTTGTAATTATCCAACTGCTCTGCTGTTTTTTTAGATAAAACTTTTAATTTTTCTAATATCCATTGATCTAAAATATTAACACTTGCGTCTTTAATATTTACTTCAAGTTTTACGTCGCGATAAAGTTCATAAAAAGCTAAAACATTATAAAGAAGTCCGAAAACTTGGCGGTTTATTTCAACGACAGTTCTTTCATCAAAGTTTTTTGAATCTCCAGGCTGAGTAACAGAGAACATCCACATACGAAGAGTATCGACTCCGTATTTTTCTATCATTTCCCATGGGTCAACAACATTTCCAATAGACTTCGACATTTTCTTTCCATCTTTATCCAACAAGTGACCCAAACAAATAACATTTTTATATGGCGTTCCCTTGCCGGTCAAAACTCCAATCGCAAGCAATGTATAAAACCAACCTCGAGTTTGATCGATTGCTTCTGAAATAAAGTCCGCTGGATATCCCACTCCATCAACTAGTTCTTTATTTTCGAAAGGATAATGATCTTGCGCAAAAGGCATAGCACCTGAGTCAAACCAAACATCCATAACTTCTTTAACGCGCGCAAATTCTTTACCATCTTTCTCTAAAACAATTTCATCGATATATGGTTTATGCGGATCCAAATCAAAATCATTATTATGCGGAAACGGAGCAAATGGTAATTTTCTAAATTCAGAATTATCAAAACGCTTAAAGTCTTCCACAAAAACATGAGTATTTGCTACTTTGTATTCTTTTTTATCTGGCAAATGAAGACCAGATGCCACAAAAGTAACCCAAGCAGGACCACCGTGTGTAACAATCAAAATATTTTTACCTTTATATTTTTCTTCTATTTCAAAAAGAAATT
>CAYOVR010000090.1:0-5079 GCA_964407465.1 uncultured Candidatus Saccharibacteria bacterium | reverse complement strand
TTACTCCTCTGGGACTAACCCAAGGAACAGGATACTTTGGAAGCTCTACCAGAGCACTGCTTAACTCGTTGATACGGTAATTTAATTTTTCAAAAAGACCACCTTGGTTAGGTGGTCTTTTGTTTTATCAAAGTTAGTTTCTTTTGACGAGGCCACTTTTTTACTTCAGCTTCACGTCGCAGAGCTTCATTGATCGTTTTAAACTTTTCGTTGTAGATTATTTTGCCACCGCCATGAGCGTGGACATACTTTGAACCTTTACCGGAGTTGTGAACGAGTTCGCGTTTTTTGAGATTGTTGGTAGTGCCGCAGTAAAGCGTCTTGTCTTTGCAACGTAAAATGTAGAAATAGAACATTGTTATGGTAGGACTTGAACCAAGACTGCGTTAGGTATTCCTCGCCCAGGACCGATCTTATATGCGCCTTCATACAATATCGCGGTTGATCCACCACCATCCAGTAAGAGCGCGTAGTCAACTCCTAAGGCTTTCAGTGCATTGGCGGAATCCGGCACTGTTGCCCCATAGACCTGGAGCAGATAAAGCGTATTACCTTTAACCGCAATGGCACCACGTGTACTTCGTGAGGTTTTTTGTGCGTTATCTAATTTTGATTCGTCGAGGTTTACAGCCCCGTTCTCGATAAGGCTTGGAGAGTTGATGCCAGCAGAAGCTTTGAAGTTAGAGTCTTTGTAATCAGACCAGCGCTTGAAATACTTTGGTTGTCCAACACTGTCGAAAGTTAAGAAGGGATCGTTCTCACCAAGACCACTACGCTCGTTTATCATTAGACCCGTTTTGCTGTCTATAACTTTCCAGAAATATGAGTTGGCGATACTCTTGCATGTACTGTAGTCATCTGGACAGAAGTAGGTTCCGTTCATGCCATAAGTCGCATTATTGGCGTCAGCAAATGTTTTTAAAGATGCTTCCGAACAGCTGGCAGTGCAGTCATAGTCGTCAGCTGCATCCGTGAGTACTCTTACTTTACCGCTTGATAGATCGAACGTTTCCATTTTCACTTGAAACTGCCCAGGATTGGCAACGACGTATTGATCCGTGTACGCAGCAACGTTATTTACTGGTGTGCCATCAGCGTTTGCCCCACAAATGTTAGTACTTTCCTTATAATCCGCTGTGCTGCCATTGACCACGGAACCAAAATTAAACCCAAATCCGACAAAGCAAGCTGCGCTTGGGAAGCCGAGTTTGGTATTGTTTTGGATTGCCCAGATTGCGCCGCCGTCATTAACGAGCGTCCCAGTTCGGAAAGTCATGATGCCGAGATCGGTTGTTTTGTCGCGGCTGTTTGCAGGCACCACTTGGCTATATGTTCCGCCTTGTGAATAAAAAACTGCTTCTGAAGGAAAAGCTTTTGCGTCACCGTTTACCGATATGAGAATCGTCCCGTTGGAGTTTAAAAGTGTGCCATCTAAATGAGCTGCTCCAGAGTTTGTGATTGCTGTGCCTTCTGATAATCGGGAAAGGTTACCTGCGCGAACCATTTCGAAAGTGAAGCCTTGGCCGAGAAAGATGTCCGCCGAAGTAAAGCCGTGTTTTTTACCGTCACTAATTTGATAGATAACATTGTTATCTGCGAACAAAACACCATCGCCCCATTCAGGAGCAGTGGTTTCAGATAATGCTAAGTCAGCAATGTTGGCTGGGACGACACGGTCAAAAGATAGTCTCCATGAATAGAACTTCTCCGCAGAGTCAAAAGGGATTCGTTTTTTGCCTGATTCATCAATTTGCCACACACTCGAACCGCTTTGAATAAGCGTTCCTGCTGGATGTGCTTGGGCCGCCAAAGCAGTTTTAGGACTAATACCGATTAAAGATACTAAGCTTACTATAAAGATGAGGGTTGATAGTTTTGTTTTCATATTATAAGTATACTCTCATACTTATGAGTCGTCACCGTATTTTCTCAAAACAAAAAAACGCTGTCTTGTTATAGTGTTCTTCGTTCAGAGGGCAAGTCCCGTCTTGTTATATAACTTTATGTTCTTGTATGATGCGTGCTCGCTCAGGTTCAATTACCAAGTAGGTTGTTACGTCATGGTCGAAACTGTCTTCACGGTCACCGCGTTCAGTTGCAATTATGCCCTCATATCCCAGCGATGTAACGTATTTACTAAAAATTTGACCAAATCCTTTTGTTACATCACGAATGTTGGTATTATCGACTTTATCTTTATCGATATTATTAATCGCATTGGTAAGATTATTTAAAACCACTTCATTTAGGATATCTTCTGCCATATCACCGCTTGGTTTTTTGATGGAGTATTCTCTTTGTAGTTGTAAAAGCAGATCTTTGTACCCTGGGAGTATCTTTTTCAAATTTTTCGTTGAGCGCAAGTCGAGAAATTTGATATTTTCTACACGTGTCTCATATATAATCGGATTTTTATCTTCGTGTCCCTGAGCGCTTTCTCGCGCATAGACAATAGCATCAGCTGGTGCTGGTGTCATATAAACTCCGCTCCCAACTGTGTCTTCTTCGGCGCTGTCGAATTTTGATATTCCTTCATGGGATGATCCGTGGTACAGTGTTTTGCTTTTGTAAAAAACACCAAGTCCATCATCGATGACTTCTTCATCTTGCCGATGTTCGATGTTCGATTGACGAGTTTCCCAGTATTCGGGATTGGACTTGAGATCATCCAATGATTGTTTTCGCTCATCTTTAGGCGTTTCAGCCCGTAGTTTTTTAGCAGCTTGTTCTCTAAAGTTGTCCATGATAAAAGTAGTCGGTCTCCTGCTTAAAAAATCAAAATCTCGGCTTCATTGAGTTTTAAGTTCTCTTATTTCACCCTTTTGATCAATCTCAATGTATATACGCTCTCTGCCTTGTTCTGTCTCTCGCCATGCTTCATAAGGTGGTTTAATAGGAACACCATTAGTCGACTTATTCCCAGTTTCCCACGCATTCTCTGGAATGCTGCTTTTTTCTATGACGATTTTTTTGATTAACCTTCGAACAATTGAGGGGTCTTTCTTGATTTGTTCTCCTAATTGCTTTGCTATAGATTCCGGCATGATTAACTCTACAGCTAAAAATTGTCCGGTGCGACCACTATAATCTTTATATGCAAGACCTTCATAATTATCATAGGTTCGATATCTAAGTACGAAAGCATCTTCTGAGCCCGCGCCTTTTACAAGAGTATCAAGGTTGGGATTAGACTCTATGTTTTCATAGCGAACAGTTTTTTTGCCAAACCAGCCTGATTTTTCTTCTATTGGCTTTGGATAAGAATGGATTAAGCGTTCAATCGCCACGGCTTCATGCACTCCTTCCTTTTGGAATTCGGTTTCATGTTCTCGAAAGCGACCAAACATGGTAGCTTGGTTTGTGAACACACCTTCATCAGCTCTTTGTGCATCAACCAGACCTTGAAAACCGTGAGTATTTTTAGCACTGTATGCGCTAGGGACGCTCGTATTTACATAAGAACCACTCTTTTTCAAAATCTCTTCTAGAAATTGTGCTTCAATATCCTCCCTGATCTCATTAAGTTCTGTTTGATCCTGATTATCTGTTTGGTCAACTTGAGCCTTTTTTAATCTTGTATGCCATGTTTTATAATCAGCTCGTTCAAAAGTAGTTTGATATTGAGTTTCTAAAAACCTGATAGCGGCTTCAATATTTTGCGCCTCATCGTACAATGCATCCTTCTTAGCTGAATCTTTAGTTTCGCTTGCTTGTTGATAACAGCTTTTAAGGTCGGTTTCTAAAATAGAAGAGACTTGTGAAAGCTCCTGACCATCAAATTGATCAAGAGATTCAAATATGCTCTTTATTTCTCGCAACTCGCCAAGTTTTTTTGAGGCTCTCTGTTGTTCTATCTTGGCCTGCTTATTAATGAGTACTATATCCAAATTTAGGTCTGCCCAAAATTGAAGCGCGCTAAGTGCCATATCAAGTCTGAAGACTTTTTTTGCTAATTCAGGTGAAGCATTGTTACCGGCACGCTCTCGATCAGTTTCTCTTTTCATTTTTCTTTGTAATATTTATAACTCAACTTTAGTATATCAATAATAATAGTGTATGCAAAAAGCACTCTTAATCGAGTGCTTTTGCTGGTAGCGCTACCGGGAATCGAACCCGGATTACATGGATGAGAACCATGCGTCCTAACCATTAGACGATAGCGCCTCGTCGCAGTTTGCTCGAGACTCCCGATTTAAACTACGTTTAATCGTGCGCCTTTCGCTGCTGCTCCTCTTTCCCAAATTGCTTATCTCTATTGTTTTAAAAAGACTTCAGAAATCTTTTTAAAACCACTAAAGTGATCAAGTAATTTGGGATTATTTAAGGACCATTTCAAACTACATGGTAATCAAGTAGTTTGCGATTATTTTGGAACAATTTTTATTGAATCCAGCTTAGTTTACCAAATTCTGAGAAACTTTTCCAGTGGTAAAACCTTTAAATTCATGCCATACTTAAAGCAAATAAACTTTTTCAAATGACAAAAATCCTACTTAGTTTGATAGTTCTATCGCTTCTCGCCGCTGGATGTGAGCGCGTTGAGTTGAAGCGTGAGGTCCCGACTTCACCACTTGAATCATATCAACCGATCCCCAAGTAAAAACCCGCTCAGGCGGGTTTTAAGTTGTTTCAGGTTCATTTGTTGTGACACCAGCGACTTCTGGAAGTTTGATGTGCTCAACGAGCTTCGAGAATTTTGGTAAATCGTTCACGCTAGTAATTCCAAGTTGTTGCAACATGTCAGTCGTAATTTGATACAGACTTCCACGCGCATCGTTTGGATTAGGAATCTTTTCAATCAAACCGCGCATTAGTAAGTGACGAATACTGTATTGGGAGTTTACGCCACGGATCGCTTCAATCTCAGCTTTAGAAATTGGTTGACGGTAAGCAATGATCGCTAAAACTTCCACAGTAGCATCTGTGAGTTTTTCGCGTAAGTCACTGTTTAAGAAGTTTTTAACTAGTTCAGCATTGGTGCCGTTCGTTGCCATCTGATAGTTGCCACTGGCTTCTAAAATGACCACACCGCTGCTCGCACGTTCTGCAGCCAGAGCTTCTAGGGTTTCCCTAGCAACG
>CAYOVR010000089.1:0-5167 GCA_964407465.1 uncultured Candidatus Saccharibacteria bacterium | reverse complement strand
ACCAACCCCCAATTTAGTTTCGCCTAACATGTGAGTATTGCCACTCTTGTCGATAACCCCGAGCATGACCCCAGTATCGAGCAAGTCACCTGCGGCAGAGATACCTTCGTTATACATAATGTCGAATTCAGCAACACGGAAAGGCGGTGCAACCTTATTCTTCACAACCTTGGCTTTTGTGCGGTTTCCTATAATCTTTTCGCCATTTTTAATCTGCGCGGAGCGACGAACTTCGATACGAATAGAAGCATAGAACTTTAAAGCGTTTCCACCAGTAGTGGTCTCAGGGTTGCCAAACATCACACCAATCTTCATACGAATCTGGTTGATGAAAATAAGAGTGGTGTTAGATTTGGAGATAATACCAGTAAGTTTACGCAAAGCTTGGCTCATCAAACGAGCATGAAGTCCCATGTGCGAATCCCCCATTTCGCCTTCAATTTCCGCGCGAGGGGTTAACGCTGCTACAGAGTCGATAACAATCAAGTCTAAAGCGTTACTACGCACTAAAGTTTCGGCAATATCCAAAGCTTGCTCACCGTTGTCTGGTTGGCTAATTAGTAAGTCTTCTAACTTCACACCAATACGCTTAGCGTACTCTGGATCAAGAGCATGTTCCGCATCAATAAAAGCGGCTAAGCCACCACGCTTCTGAACTTCTGCGATCATGTGCAAAGTTAAAGTGGTCTTACCAGAACTTTCTGGACCATAAATTTCGATAATACGTCCTTTAGGAATTCCACCGACTCCCAAAGCTAAATCTAAACTAATGCTTCCAGTTGGTGTCGACTCAACGTTAAGTGTTTTGGTATCTGAAAGTTTCATAATACTCCCATCTCCAAATTTATCGCGAATCTGGTCTAATGCGCTTTCGACTGCTCCCCACTTTCCCCCAGCGGGTTGGATTATCTTCGGTGTTTTCGATTTTGCCATACGTGTTTCGTTAATTCCTAAAATGTCTTTCTACTTTATATCAATCTACATTATACAAATCTAAAGATTATTTAAAAACCAAATCAATTTTCTGGGCCACTATCTTTAGTTGAAGGTTTCTCCACTTGCTTAAAACCTTTTAGAGAGTCAACTGAAAATGGAATATTAATTAGTGGCTCCTCTGTGTTACCCAACAAACCCAATTCGTTACCATTTAATTTAACCTGAACCGCACTGGCGTTAGAAGTTGAAACTAAAACTTTCTTCTGTGCTTGAATATACTTTGTACTGCCCGCACTAACAACTTCTTGAGGCTGTGCTTGTCCATCAACTGTTAAGGTAATAGTTGCCGCTTTTATAAATGAAAGTTCTAACGTCACCGATGGCTCAGCCGCGGTTTCTGCCCCAGCAACTCGAGGAATATTCTGCTCAACCACTAAGGGAATAATTTTCGTCACTCCCTTATCAAATTTATTTTTAGCTTCAACTCGTAAATCTGTTTGGCCACCAACGAGACTCACCGTAGTTTGAAAATTTCCTTCCGAATCAACCATCACGTTTTGATTATTAATATGCAAACTTGTTCCTGGATCTGTCTCCCCCGAAACCGTAACAACTGAGCCCAAAACCTTGTCGTTACTGCTTGGTGAGTTAATCACTAATGAGGGTGCTCGAGAAATGCTCGTTACTTGCCAACCTAAATAACCAACCATACTCACAATGAACAGAACAGCAGCGACTAAGGTTACTAATTTTGGCGTAACCATGAGGTTCGAAAGATAACGGCGAACTGATGACTGAGGTTGAGGGGATGGATTTACCGCTTGCTCCACAATTCCACGCTCTTTTTTGTACTGCACTATTAATTGATCAACATCTAACTGATAGCTTTCAGCAATCTGTTTTAGAAACCCAACAACATAAACGTCTGGTGGTAAATGCTGATACTCACCAGTCTCAAGCGCGTTTAAATATTTTAAACAGACACCAGTGCGTTCAACCGCTTCGTCTATAGAGAACCCAAGTCCAATACGAACTTCACGTAAATACTCAGAAAGGGTTTCAATGTTAAGTTTGTGTTTTTCAAAAATCATCGAGGATTTGTTTAGCTGTTGTAATCGTTTCGGTTTGTTTCTTCGTCGCCTTCCACTCCGTACTCGGCTTTTTCCGCGTCGGGAACCACTCCATATACTTCTCGAGGTTTTGCACCATCACCCGGACCAATAATCCCCTGCTCTTCTAAAATATCGAGTAAGCGCGCGGCGCGAGCGTAACCAATTCGCAAACGACGTTGGAGCAATGACGCAGAAGCTTTACCCGCGCGGAAGACTTCTTCTTTTGCTGCTTCGAATAATTCATCATCAGTGTCACCGTCTCCCCCACTCATCCCTGGAAGACCCAGAGTCTTTTTGGCTTTCTCAGTAATGTCTTCGTTGAAAATTACCGCACCAGCTTGATTCTTGAAGAAATCAACAACACGCTTAACTTCCTTCTCACCGACGAACGCACCTTGGACGCGCTTTGGTTTAATGAAGTCAGCAGAAGCAAACAACATGTCTCCATTACCAAGCAATTTTTCTGCGCCACTAGCATCTAAAATTGTTCGGCTATCTACTTGGCTTCCTACAGTAAAGGCCACGCGGGAAGTTATGTTGGCTTTGATTAATCCAGTGATAACTTCCACGCTTGGTCTTTGTGTGGCTAAGACCAAATGAACGCCGACAGCACGCGCCATCTGAGCCAAACGGACAATCGCCGATTCAACTTCCGACTTATCACTTGATGTCATTAAGTCAGCAAGTTCATCAACAATAATCATAATGTACGAAAGTGGTAACGAAGCGCCATCGTTGTATTCAGCAATGTTTCGTTTTCCAGCATCAGCTAACAACTTGTAGCGACGATCCATTTCCGCCACCGCCCACTTCAAAGCGTTTATGGCTTTGTCGCGTTCAGTAATAATTGGGGCTAATAAATGGGGAATTCCGTTGTAAGGGGTGAATTCAACCCGTTTCGGATCGATGATAATAAACTTAATGTCTTGAGGAGTGTTTCTATATAGTAACGAAATAAACAAACTGTTTAAGGACACACTCTTACCCATGTTGCTGGCACCAGCAATAAGTAAATGAGGCATCTTTCCTAAATCAACCACCATTGGAGCACCAGCAACATCACGGCCAAGCGCAACAGCAAGCTTGCTCTTGTGATTGATAAAATCTGAAGTCTGCATAACTTCACGAAGACGAACCGTAGACGTAGATTTGTTTGGAACTTCAATACCAACTAAAGACTTCCCAGGAATTGGCAACTCCATACGAATTGATTGCGCAGATAAAGCCAAGGCTAAGTTGTTTTGTAGTTCTCCGATGCGAGAAAGTTTTACCCCAGCGGCTGGCGTTAAAGTGTACTGAGTAACTGTTGGCCCAACATTAACTTCACCCATCTCAACTTCAATTCCAAAGTCGTGCAAAGTTTTTTGAATGATCGACACGTTGTGTTCAATGTTCCCACTGTCTACTTCTGTTTTGTTATCATCCAGTAAATCGAACGGTGGCAGTTTCCAATCTTTGCGATCTTCTAAAATAATAGAGTCCTGTTTCAATTCTTCCGCGGCTTCAACTGGTTTTGGCACAATAATTTTTTGCTGAGGCTGAGGAGCGACATCCATTCGCTTATCTTTGTCATTCACAAATCCTTCGCCAGCAGGATTATTGATTTTGTATTGACCATCTTTTGGTAGCATTGCTGGATTAACTGGAGCTTCATCTTTCTTTGGTAACAATTGGTGAAACGAAACATTGAACGTAATTAAAATTGCTACAACTAAAAGTGCAATAAGTAAAAATGCTCCAGCCCAAAAACCAAACAGACCAAATAATGGACCTGCAAATAATGCACCAAAGTAACCACCAGCTCTTCCAGCAGTTGCTAAACTAAAAGCTGAAACTGAATCTCCTAAATAAAAAATATGAATCAGACCGGCGATGCTACCTGTAAACAGTACAACTCCGACATAAGTTCGAAGATATCCATGCGTCTCTACTTCTTCCATCTGCTTCTGTTTAACTAAAGCACCAGCAACTAATAAAAACAAAAGCGGCAATGTGTAAGCCATTACACCAAGGAGACTTGCCGCGATTCGAGAAATTACCTGACCAAGACTTCCGGCCAGATTAATAAGACTTAGCGCAGTGATCACTGCCAACACTATAAAAACAATGACCGCAATCGCACGTTTGGTTTCGTGGGCAAGATGCAGTTTTGGTGTCTGGGAGGGAGCTTTGTTATTACCTTTTTCGTTGGATTTGTTCTGTTTTTTGGATTTGGCCATTCAGTTTTTCTCTATATTATCGCGGATCGAATAAATTCGCCCGCTCTTCGTTCGACTTGGGAAACCCAAGTCTCACTTCCTAAAGGTTACTTTATACTTCAATTCTACTCAAAATTGTACCATTTTTTGAGCAAAACATATAGCTTCTTTATGATAATTTCATAACAAAAGCCCCTTGCCTAGGGCAAGGGGCTCAAGTCTTGGCTTTATAGCCCGCGAACTTTGACTTTCTTAGTCTTGGCTTTCGCAGCCTTTGGAATGATAATCGTTAAAATACCATCTTTAAGATCTGCTTCGATTGTTTCACTGTCGATATCTACTGGAACAATGACGCTTCTGGAGAAATTACCCCAATAGCATTCCTGATAGAAATAGTCGTCTTGAGCAACGTTTTCTTCTTTGCGACGAGCACCTTTGATGCTTACCATGTCATTTGCCACAGTAATATCAATGTCCTCTGGTCTTACACCAGCAATTGTCGACTTAATGATAACATTATCTTTGGTCTGATACATGTCGATATTGAGCTGGCCTTCATAATCTGAGAGCCATTCCTCTTCTTTTCTGTCTCGACCATTAGCTACTGGAGCTGAAGTTGGCTGTTCTTGCTCTTCTTCAGTTTCATAAGCTTCCTCGTCGTCCTCGACTTCTTCTGCATCTTCATCGTACCCTTCTGTGACCAATTCCTCGACTTCTACTTCATTTGCTTCAATATATCCCTCTTCTTCAGAAGGAATTTCTGTTTCTTCTTCAGCAACATCTCCCCCCATAATCTTCCCGAAAAATGATTTATCTGATTTTCTTGCCATGAATTTTTCCCTTAAATGCTTTTACCTTTACCCGTATCTTAGACCATAGTTTCAGACTCGTCAAACCTCATGAAACAAGGTTTTGAACGCT
>CAYOVR010000088.1:0-5514 GCA_964407465.1 uncultured Candidatus Saccharibacteria bacterium | reverse complement strand
TATTATCAATACCTTTACTCCATTCAAATTGTGGTCTTCCTCCATTAGGGTATTTATTTATTGAACCTCCATTTTTAAATTTTTCTATGACGATTGATCAAGTAAAAGAAATTTTGCAGCAGTATGGCATGAAGCCGAATGAGACTTACGGCCAAAACTTTTTGCTTAACGATATTGTGTTGCAAGATATGGTTGATAGTGTGCCAATGAAAAAAGGGGACGCGATCTTGGAAGTTGGTCCAGGTCTTGGTAATCTCTCTAGATACTTGTCCGACACTGGCCATGAAGTTTTTAGCGTCGAAAAAGATCCTAAATTTTTGCCAGTTCTTCGTGCAGTAAAAAAAGATTACAAAAATTTTGATTTTACCGTTGACGATATTCTCAAGTTTGATTTCCAAACAAAGTTTAAGACTCACAAGAGGTATCATGTTGTTGCTAACATCCCGTATTACATCACCGGTAAAATTATTCAGTTGTTTGTCCAAGCCAAACACAAACCACAGAGCATCACAATTTTAATTCAGAAAGAAGTTGCGGAAAATGTTACAGCCAAACCAGGACGCTTGAACTTGTTAGCGATCTCAGTTCAGCTTCATGGTCAAGCAACATTGTTGCAAAAAGTTTTGGCCAGAGACTTCTATCCGGCACCGAAGGTCGACAGTAGCGTAATTCAGATAATTCTAGACGACCGTCCTAAATATGAAGTCGACGATGAGAAGCGATTTTTTGGATTATTGCGTGCGTGTTTTTCTGGAAAGAGAAAACAATTACATAACACGCTCACAAATTATTTACAAAAACCAAAAGACGAAGTTATAAAAATATTAGAGGGTCTAAAAATAGATTCTGCGGCCAGACCGCAAGAGTTATCGATAGAGGAGTGGGTGAAGCTCTACAAAAAAGTTAACTAAAACAAATCCAGCCTTTTCATGAAAGGGCTGGATTTGTTTTTAAGGCAAAACGATTTTGTCACCAACTTTGATTTTGTTTTTATCACTCCATCCACTGATTACTTCGAGAACCATGTTAGCATTTTGTGTTGGGGAGTATCGCGGAAGTTGATCAAGTGTTGATAGTGGGTTTGGTGTGGGAACATTCTTTGATATGTCGACAACTTTAAAATCATTTATCCAAATGATGTCCAAGTCGAAGCGCATGTCCTTCATCCAGAACGTTGGTTTGCTGATTGGACGACTACGTAGATCAAACAACATGCCTTGCGTGTCAGTTAGTGCTTCGCGTTGTGATAGTCCTTGGGTTTGAGCTTCTATAGTCGAAGCAATTTCGACATCAAGCTTGGCCTTGCCGATTGTTACAGCTTGGTCGTAGGCGCCTGCTAAGTTTATTTGCTTATCAGATTGAGCAGAGGGTGAGTAGGTTTGTTCAGAACTTGTCTGCCCTGAAGTTTTATTAGGGGCGTCGTTTGACTGGCTCGCGTAGACTTGCCAAATCACGACTAAAATCAATGTAATTAAAGCGATGTAAGTAATTTTTTGGTGTGTCATATAGAAGTAGTGTAGCGAACTCTGTTTGATCTTGCAAAATTATTCTAGATGTGCTATAATATATGTAGAAGTTTAGTTAGGAAGTTCGAAACAAAAAGCAAAAATAAAAGTGAATAAGGAACAGTGAGTACAGCAATGGAGGATTGCTGTTTCATTGCGTATCGTATGAAATCAAAACTAACTCTAGTAATGGCAAAGTTTTGTGCAGTAATTCTTTTGATTACTGTTGTTGCGTTACCCGCTCAAACTTATGCGCAATCGATTTCTGCCGGCTTTGGTTTTAGCGGAATAGTTGCTGGACCTGTTTTGCTTCCGTTTGCGTTTCCAGCTTGCCCTTACCATATCTTAATAGTAAAGTTAGGTCCTTTCCCAGTTTATCAACCACAGTTTTTGGGTATCATCCCGTTACCTGGATCTTTAATTTACGAACACTTTAATATTATTACTCCAGGCAACTGGGTTTTAGGTACATACGCCATCCCAACTTTCTTACCACCTGCTTGTCCGTATCCAGTAGCCCCACTCATACAGACAGGTACGAGCTTACTGCCGGGAATATAATTTCAAAACGATGAAAACAAAATTATCAAAAAACAATATCACTCAACATCTACACTATGGCCACCTTGCGATCATCGCTGGCTGCGTAGTTTTTCTAGTTGGTAGTATGGTTATGAAAAATGGATTTAGTCTGTCGTCGCTAACCGCACGAGCGGGGGATGACGGAAGCAAGAAGTTAAGTTACGAAGAGATTAAAAAACAAGTCGCGGCTGAATCTAACGTCGTCATGACGGATCCCGATAAATTAGCAGAGCAAGTTGCTATGCTCGATTCCGGATCGAGAGCAGGGAAGGTCTTAGGAGAGAGCATAGGTTTAAAAGTTTCTGAGCCTAAAGAAATTTCTCAAGATCCAAGATATCAAAATATAAAAGTTTTGACGATCAGTGGAATGCAAAAAAGTGACATCCTAAGATATTCAAATGATTTGATACAGATTGAAACCCAAAATAATGGAGCACTATTGTTAGCATTTTTAAATAGTGATGATCCTGTTGCCCTCGAACAAGCTATGTTAAGTTCTTCAGCGATCGCATTGTTATTGGAAGAAGTGTATGTCCCTGCTCAACTAGCAGCATTTCACAAAGTGAAAATTATTTACTACAAGTCTTTGGAACAAATTGCTCGTAATTTTGCTCAGCAACAACCAACCGAGACTTTGCAACAAGCGACAAGTGATATGTTCAGCGCAATAAACGCGATGTCTCCTGTCCGCACAACTATCTATAGTCGCTATCAAGTTCAAATATGAGATCCGTTTACAAAAAAATTGTTATATGTACGTTACTAGGAGTGATTGTCATTACTCCACTTTTTAGCGTTCAGGCTCTAGACATACCTGAGGCAAACCCAATCGAGTTACCTATATTTGATATTGATCCTACTCAAGCAGCCCTAGACGCTGTTAAGGTACCAATTGCTGATACAACTTATAATAGATTAACAAGCCCTTTCTGGATTGAGTTTACTGCGAATAAACTTGTCTGTGATGGTTTAATTAAAGCTGCAGAAACTAACAACGAAATTCAAGCTAGCACGGGTTGGTTAGGTTTGGGCTTTGGTTTAATTGGCGGCGACCCATTGGGGATGACTAAGAATGCAACGTCAATTGCAGCTTTGACCGCAGCAAGAGAGTGTGTTGAGAATAATCTTATTTTAAAGCTTAACTACAAGAAAGCTGACTCGACTCATGAGGCAGGTGATATTACTTCTGCAATGACTCGTTACGAAACCATTAACTCTAGTTTGGGAAAACGTATTGCAGAACTTGATGAGCGTCAGTCAGCAGAGACAAAAGATTTTATGGCCGCACTCTTAGCCAAGATTGCTTTAGGGGTCACGCAAAATCTAACAAGTGAGGTTGTAGACGGTTTGATCGCTCAATACAAAGTTTCCGATTACTTACGATACGCTGACACTCTTGGGACTCAGCTCTATACCATGAATTATATCAACGATAATTTTTCTGGTAATACTCAAGAGCAGTTGATGATTCGCGCTATTGCACAAGCTTCTTTTGACAACGCACCACAGAGAATTACAGTCGCTACCAATTATGCTCAGAATTTGGCTGAACAACAAACCGGATGTTCGCGTGATCAACTAAGTCTTACGGATCCCAATTTTTATACAGCGTTCGCGTCTTCTGGTAGCACTGGCTGTACTTCTCTTGATCACATGAGAAAAGCTCAGCAGTTGGCAGACGTTGCTCAAGCTCAAGGTCAGACCGCAGCTTTAAGCGAAATAAACACCGGACAAGGTTTTATTCCAGTTCGTTCATGTGGTGAAGGCTTAGCTCAGCAGCAATCGTTTGATAGTGACCAGCAAAGAATTGCTGAGGAGATGGATGTTATTAGAAAAAGTAGAAAAATCATCAACCAAAGCAATCTTAGCTACGAAGAAATAAACACAGAGCTTGCAAAAGCCAATGCAGAGTTAAGCACTCTCAATTCTCAATTGAAGACATTGGGCACTCAGCGCGTCGGAGAGGCCACAAAATCGATTAGTGAGGCAATTGAGTCGCCTGGATCGTTTATCGCCCAAAGCATTACAGAGTACTTAAGTGGGTTTTTGGATAGCTCGATGAGTTTAAAATCTGATAACCTTCCGTTCGCGTTAAGTTTCCTTGGTGACCTTGCGACGAACTTTGTCACAGACATGATTACTGGTATCGGCGATGAAGATAGCACACTTCTAACTGAAGAGGGAGTTGGTAATTTAAGAAGTGGAACAGCGCCAATAACTTTCTCACAAACTTTTGATCCCGCTGCACCACTAACTAATTATGGGGTAGATGTCCCTGATGGTAATCCAGGTGGTGGTGTAAATGGTGGCGACGGTTCGGGTGGCGGCGGAGGTGGTGGAGGCGGTAACGGCGGAAACCCAACCCAACAAAATGTTTGTGTTCCAGAAGCGGATGGAGCACTTGTAGTAAGTTGTGGTACTAATCCAAATAATATTCCTCAGTCGATCGGTGACATCTTTAATGTTGTAATAACATTTCCGCAAAAAGCTGGTGTGATGGAGTTGAGCAGTGCCTCATTGAAGGCAAACCCAACTGCTCCCAATGGCCCTCCAACTATTCGGTCAGATGGCGATCCTGTTTCATTTGAAATAGTAGGTAATGAGGAACAACCTTTAAGAGAACAATTTGAAGTTACATCAGTCTTCACTATTATCACGGTTAAGTTTACTCCGGAAGATGGATCACAAATTTTAGTTGCTTCACTGGCAATTACTTTGCCTGAATTAAATAATCCAGTCGATCCGGATTTACCAAACCAGGGAAATGGAAACGGTAACGTGCTCGGAGCAACTGATTCAAATTCAATGTTCCGAAGTCCTAGCAGTACTAGTCAAAAAAAGTCGGGGATAACTCTTCGTTAACAATAAAAATCGTTTAAAAATAGGCTCTTGCATCTTGCAGGAGCCTATTTTGAGTTTATGATAATTTTATGGTATAATTTTAGTAAGATTTGATTGAAAAAGACGTAAATTCCGAAATAAAAACAGTGCATTTGAAACGAAAAATAAACCAATATCTATCAAAGCTAATATTTGGGATTACCGTGGTAGTATTCTTACTATCCAGTTTTTTTATTCCAGCTTCAGTTTCGGCTCAGGCACCTTTAGATTGTGTCTCAGGGCAGGATGTAGGTGGCGGCCAAGTATTGATTGATAAGAGTGTCGTGTATCCTGACGAAGAGTTTACTATTTATTCTGCTTTTTTTGCTCCTAATAATGGGTGCTCAGAACAAGTGAGTAATGTCCATTTCGGATATGTTCTTAGATCCGGTACAGCGCCAGGCGGAACTTTGTACCGAACGGCTGTTGCTCGTACTGCAAATGGGTCTTTTAATGGGTTTGAAGGTGGGCTGAAAACTACACTAAAGGCAATGTCCCCAGAACTTGCAGTGGATAAGGCTGTTCAGTTCACAATATCAGTCAATGT
>CAYOVR010000087.1:0-5648 GCA_964407465.1 uncultured Candidatus Saccharibacteria bacterium | reverse complement strand
CTTAGCAACACACAAACCGTCTGTGACTTTAGCCAAGCTATTATAAATGCTA
The DNA here is from genome assembly GCA_964407465.1 of uncultured Candidatus Saccharibacteria bacterium. GTDB lineage: Bacteria > Patescibacteriota > Doudnabacteria > UBA920 > UBA920 > JADZEH01. Next base: position 5,596 of record CAYOVR010000087.1, on the reverse strand, counting down.
TTTTCTGACTATAATTGGCGGACAGTTTATGTGTTGTTAAGAAAAGTATTTGGTCCCCTCTACTTTTCGTACAACACTAAACTGGACGCTTTATGAAAGTAAACAAAAAAGCCCGGCATAAGCCGGACTTCTTAGATCTGTGTACAAGACCCCACCTACAAGTGAAAGGTTAAGAGTAAAAACTCCGTGCCTTTGCTTGAAGCTACTAGCAAGTAGTAGGAGGGATGATACTTGCTTTCGCAACTTGTAAGTAGGGTTCTACACACAGATTGTTAAATAGCTACCACATTTACTTTATCCACCAGTATACACTATTTATGGGTTTTTGTCAAGAGGGGTCAAAAAACCCTTATTTATGAAGCAAATTATGACCAACATATTCCCCAATCTCTATCTCCACGGCCTGAAAATCACTAATTGCTTTTCCGTCTCTCAGATATCAACTATATCAGACTATTTTGAAAAAGATTTGAAAAAAGCTTTTTTCTCTAAATCTACAGATTTAGAGAAATGCGGAATTCAAAGTGAGACAATTTATCTCTTTTTAAAAAACCGCGACTTAGTTGATTTGGACTACGAAAAATTTCAACTTTCCCAACACAATATCGGTATTATATCATACCTCGATAAAGCCTATCCGGCCTTGCTCCGTGAAATTTCTAGCCCTCCTCCCCTACTTTATTATAGAGGGACTTTACCAGAACCGAATCAGCTTTGCGTATCAGTTGTCGGTACACGAAAGATGAGTTCTTACGGACGATCTGCCACTCACACTATTTGTGACGATCTGGTGGCCAATAATGTTACAATCGTTTCCGGACTCGCTTATGGGATTGATGCCACAGCTCACAAAGTCGCAGTGGAACATAAAAAACCAACAATCGCAGTGGTTGCTTGTGGACTGCGTGATGAAGATTTATACCCTAGAGCAAATTCACAACTCGCTCGCAACATTCTCAACACGGGGGGTACTCTTCTTTCTGAATATCCAATCGCGACCCCAGCTTTGAAACAATACTTCATTGCGAGAAACCGCATCATTGCTGGTCTAAGCATGGGTACGGTGGTTGTGGAGAGCTCATTAAAAAGCGGGGCGCTCATTACAGCCCGATACGCCATCGAACAGAACCGAAGTGTCTACGCTGTGCCTGGATCTATTTTCAGTTCTGAATCTGCTGGCCCAAACAGTCTCCTTAAACTCGGAGCTAAAGCCATTACTTCAGGCCTAGATATTTTGGAAGACTTAAACATTACCTACTCCGCAATCGTTCCTGAACCAGCACTCTACACGCCCAAAGAAAGGTTGGTGGTCCAGTGTCTCAGTGCGGAACCAAAAACCACATCAGAACTTATCAAAGACACGAATTTAACCACAGCCGAACTTGTGGCAACATTAACTTTTCTAGAGATGAAAGGCATCGTTAAGAACCTCGGGGCACAACAATACATGCTCTTAAAAACAATTGTCTAACGCGCTGTGGTATAATCAACGCATACCTATAAAAAGAGTGCGCTGGGAACGAGGGCTTCCCAGCGCGAAACTTCACTGGCCACGACATACCACCTCCACACTGCGCGGCCTGTGTGTGAATTGATTTGCGAGCCCGAGCTCTTGATCGGAACGCAACGGCTCTCCCTTGAGATAGTCAAAGAGTATCGACATCTCGAGACGCGCATCGTTCAGAAACCGAACGATTCGAGACTCCTTTGCGCGATGCATTTCGTAGAGCTCCGACAGGTCTGCTTGACTCAGCAAGTTGACAGTTGGCACGATACCTCCTTGCACAACAAACGATCAAAACCATTATAACAAATTTGACAACAATTTACTTAGTGAGCTAGAATCACCCTTGTAACTTTTAAATCAACAATCTACGTGGCCAAAAAAGCATTAATTATAGTAGAGTCACCAACCAAAGCGAAAACCATTTCGCGCTTTTTAGGTAAAGATTACGCTGTTGAAGCCTCGTTTGGACATGTCCGCGATTTACCTAAATCCAGACTATCTATAGATGTTGAACACGGCTTTGAGCCAAAATATACCATTCCCTTAAAAGCTAAAGAAGTCATCAAGAAACTTCGCGAATTAAGCAAGAACGCTTCCTCTATTATATTAGCGACTGATGAAGACCGCGAAGGAGAAGCTATTGCTTGGCATTTAGTGCAAGCTTTAGATTTGGGCGATGAGACTGAGATTGCCGAAGGCAAAGGCGACAAACGCATCAAGCGTATTGTTTTTCACGAAATTACCAAAACCGCAATCGATCACGCTATGGAAAACCCACGTGATATTGATCTTAACTTAGTTGATGCCCAACAAGCTCGACGCGTGCTAGACCGTCTCGTCGGCTATGAACTCTCTCCGTTCTTGTGGCACAAAATCCGTTACGGCTTGTCCGCTGGTCGTGTTCAAAGCGTTGCCGTACGTTTAATTGTTGAACGTGAACGTGAAATTGAGAAGTTCAAACAAGAAGAGTACTGGAGCATCGAAGCAGATCTAAATAAGAAGGAAAAGGATGCTCAAGTTTTCCGTGCCAAGCTAAGCAAAATTTCTGATAAAGCTCTGGGTAAAATGGATATCTCTTCCGAAGCCCAAGCAAAAGAAATTACTGCTGATTTAAATGGCGCTACATACAAAGTCACAGATATTACGAAGAAAGAAGTGAAGCGTAATCCGTCCGCGCCATTCACTACTTCGACATTACAACAAGAAGCTGCGCGAAAGTTTGGGATGTCAGCCAAACAAACCATGGTTATTGCTCAACAACTTTATGAAGGTCTTAAAGTTGGAGAAGAAGGCCACGTTGGTTTAATCACTTACATGCGTACCGATAGCTTGAACTTAGCTGCAAGCGCTTTGGCGCAGGCCCAAGAAGTTATCAATGAACAATTTGGTAAAGAATTTGGTCTTAGTGAGCCTCGCACATTTTCAAACAAGTCTAAAGGAGCACAAGAAGCTCACGAAGCTATTCGCCCAAGCGACTTGTCTCGTACACCAGACGCTATTTCACAATATTTAGATAAAGGTCAGCAAAAAATTTACGGCATTATTTGGAAACGCACACTCGCCTCTCAGATGGCGCAAGCCATTTTTGATCAAACCGCTGTTGATATAAGCGCCGGATCAAAATACAACTTCAAAGCTAACGGCCAAGTCGTAAAGTTTGAAGGGTTCATTCGTGCTTACACAGAAGGCCAAGACGAAAAGCCGGAAGACGAAATCGAAGGCGTTTTACCAGAACTAGCTGTTGGCGAAACCTTAAATCTCAAAGAACTTTTACCATTACAACATTTTACCGAACCACCAGCGCGTTACTCTGATGCTACTTTGATTAAGGCATTAGAAGCTCACGGTGTTGGTCGTCCTTCTACATACGCCCCAACTCTAACTACAATTCAAGAACGTGATTACACTGAAAAGGTTGATAAGAAATATCATCCTACAGAAATTGGAGTGACCGTTACAGATTTACTCGTCGAAAATTTCCCAGAGATCGTAGACATCAACTTTACTTCACACATTGAAGAAGAGTTCGATGAAATTGCTGAAGGTAAACTGAAGTGGGTTACCGTTATGGAAGAATTCTACGGCCCATTCAAGAAACATTTGATCGAAAAAGAAGCGTCGGTAGAGAAACAAGTTGAAATTTCTGATACTCCTTGCCCACACTGTAGCAAACCCATGCTCATCAAGTTTGGTCGCATGGGTAAATTCCTAGCTTGCCCCGAAGAAGGTAGCAAAGTCACTTTACCGATGCCTGAAGAAGCCGCGAAGATTAAAGAGCTTGAAGAAAAGACTCGAGGCGAGATGTGTCCGATTTGCGGAAAGCAAATGGAAGTAAAGCGCGGCCGCTTTGGCTTCTTCCTCGGCTGCCCTGATTATCCAAAGTGTAAAGGTATCTCTAAGATTTGGAACAAACTTGGTTACAAGTGCCCAAGCTGTTTAGAAAGCGCTGATCGCAAAGATAATCCTGGTGATGTGGTAGAAAAGAAATCACGAGGACGTGGTAAGCCATTCTTTGCTTGTACTCGCTTCCCTGACTGTACGCTGGTCATGAACAAGAAACCAGAAAGCCAAGAAGAGCTCATGGAACTCTTCCAAAATTGGAAAGATAACCCTCCCAAACCTAAAAAAGTCTTTAAGAAAAAAACCGCCACTACTGAGTAGGGCGGTTTTTTCTTGGTAAAATGATTTATTTGTTAACTACACTACAAATCTTCGTATCAGTTCATTAATAAACGTACGCAAGCCTCAAACTGTGCAGTAGTTTCTTCAACACGGCACTGCTGATAAATGTCTTCAGGTACTTCTTTGCCATCAACTATTATTGACGAGATAATTGGAGCATTTTGTACGGTTGTCGACGTTAATCTCCTATTTGAATAAGAGGCGTCTGACTGCTGGCCTCTTGGGGAGACTATGGCAATAACTGAGAGAACGATTGCAATTCCAGCTACTACCCACAATAACAAATCTTTTTGTGTCATTATTTTCTTTTATTTATCTTACCCAAAGTATACATTATCTTTCACAAAAAGTTATCCACTTTAGTCATTTCGGCTATAAAGTTCGGTTTGAAGCAAAACTATTCGAAACGCTTTGGACCAACCAACAATGCGGGCAAAATATCGCAAATTCGAAGCTAGGCGCAACCACCAACCAACCCGTCCTTTTATATACCAACCCTTATGTCTAAAGATTGCCCATTTACCACCAAGCGTCACAATCAAACCGTGCTCAATCGGAACATAATCTCTCGGAACACGACCAGCAATAATCTCTTTTATAGAATAAGCAATGTGATGCGCTTGATGAATCGCGTTTTGGGCGGTTGGTGCCACTGGACGTCCACTCGCATCAAAAATACAAGCACAGTCCCCTAACGAGAAAATGTTTTGGTGGTTCAAGAGCTGCAAACAAGTCTTAGTGTTAAATCGTTCTTTCCTATCCATCGGTTCAACCGAACCTATAAACGGTAACGACTTGGCTTTAACACCGGCTGCCCAAACTAAAATATCGAACGCTTCTTTTTCCCCATTAGCTAACTCCACAAAACCATCTTCGACGCTAGTGACCATACTCGAAAGTTGTACGCGAACTCCCAGACTACGCATACGATTGTATGTATCTTCGCTCAAACGACTATCAAGACCTGGAATTAACTCACTCATGGCTTCCATGATCACGATTTCGATTTTTTCAGCAGGATAATTATTCTTCAACGCTAAAATTTCAATCATGTTAGCCAACTCAGCCGCGAACTCACAACCAGTGTATCCCCCACCAGCAACAATAATGCGAATATTTTTCTTACTCACATCCATTCGGTATCGTTCGATTGTAAAAGAAATCTCATTGCGAATGAGAAGAGCATCCTTAAGAGTCTTTAATGCAAAACTGTGCTCTTGAGCCCCTGGAATATTAAAGTAATCCGTAGTTGAGCCAATGGCCAGCACTAGATAATCAAAAGAAACAGGAGGCGCATCTTCTAACACCACATGCTTCATAATAGGATAGACCCCTAATACCTTGCCTTTGAGAACCTGAACACGAGTACCATGGAACACATCGACTAATGGCACGGTGATACTCTTT
>CAYOVR010000086.1:0-5702 GCA_964407465.1 uncultured Candidatus Saccharibacteria bacterium | reverse complement strand
GCCGGGTCGGCGGCCAGGCTCTCAACGACGATCACAACGGTCGTCTCGCCAGTCTCGGTGCGCGCCTCGGCGATCAGGTCGACACCGCCGGGGAACTCGCCCAGCCACACCACCTCAAGGGGGTAGACCGGTTCGGCGTGCAACCACCGGACCAGGCGCGCGTTGAGCACCTGCACGGAGGCTTCGTCGGCGACCTCGACACAGAACTTCCAGATGATCAGTCGGGACGGGTCGCCCAGCAGGCCGGGGTCGACGTTGGGCGCGGCCATCGACGGGTTCGACGCCGGGGCGTCGGGGATGTACACGTCGCAAGTCGACAGCTCGCGGATCGGTTCGCGGCCGGTGGGCCAGGGTTCGGCGCGACCCCCGGGTGCCGGTGAGGCGTCGGTGGGATGCCGGTGGACCGGGATCGGTTCGTAGGGTGCCATTTCTGGGGTTTCCTTTGGTCGGGGTTGAATCAGGAGCGGGTGGCAGGTACTACACTAGCCTACCATACACCTTGGTGGCCGGGAGAGCCTGCGAGAGGGTGTGACACGAGGGTAGACGAAGACTGGCCGTCGTTGTTTCGAACAACCGGGTCGTCGCCCAGTAGCGCGTTGAAGAACAAGAACATCGAGGCGGTGACGAGAACGACCGCCAAGAAGGTATGCCAACCATGACTCAGTCGGTCGTCGTACATCACCATGATCACCGAGGCCACGAGCACGACCGTCAGCAAGATCCAGTAAACGGACATTCGATCAGTTCCTTTCGGTTGGTTCACGGGACGAACGGTCCAGCAAGCGCTGGGCGGCCTGGGCGGCCTTGGTCGCCAGTGTATCCGACGCCCCGGCCGGAAGCCGGGACTTCGCGCCCAGGACCATATCACGAAACGGCGGCGACCAGGTCAGATCGTCGGCCATCGCGCGAGCGACCCGCGTGACCGCCCGCATGTCGTGGCCGGGCGCAAAAATGGAACGGGTCGTGGCTTCGCAATCGGAACTGCAGGCGCACCGGCGCGAGGGCTTGCCCGCGCTGGGTTTGAACCCGGGACCTAGCGCGTCGCGCCCGGCCTGCGTGATCCAATAGCTGCAGCCCGGACCCGACCGGGTCGCCAGCCGACGCTCGACCAAACTGTCGAGCGTCGATTTGGCGACCGAGGCCGGAATGGGCCGGTTGTCGGCCAGCAACTCCAGCGCCAACCGTTGCTTCGGCGAAATCCTAGCCATGGCTGGCCTCGCTAACCTGCACTGCGACCGAACCGCCGGTGGCGAACTCCACGCGCCAGTCCTCGGTCCAGGTGGCGGTCTCCATCGCGCCGACGAACCCGCGCAGCTTCGCGAGCTGGCGATCGGCGTGCACCTGAGTCGCGCACTGGACCACCACGGTCTCCCCGCGAATGGCCTCGGTGACCGCGATCAGGGCAACAGCTGTGGCCTTACCACTCTCGTCCCGGCTGAACCCGTGGGAGACTGTGGTCGTAGTAGTATACTCCTGGCCTCTCCCGTGCTCTCGGAGGACCTCGGACAGGCTGGCCGGTACGTCTGCCCCGGCGGGGGTCTCTCGTGCGTCCTCGTGGCTCACGGGGTGTTCCTTCTCCGGTTGCGTGGGATGGGTGGGGGGTTGTCGTGGTCGTACAAAATGCCGATACCTTCTTCGATCTGGCCGACGCGCTGCGTGATCTGGTCCAACTCGGCCTGGATTAACCGGCGCTGCGTGACCAGTTCGCGAGACCGGGCCAACAACCGGTGCCGTTCTTCGGTCAGGCAGCGCATAGCCTCGTGGTTGCTGATCGAAGGCAAGATGTCGCTCACTGGTCCACACCCCGCGCTTGTTGCGAGTGGTAGGTGTAGAAGTGCGCGGCAGCCCAGCCGCCCAGCTCTCGCCGCAGTGCGTCGAAGTCCGATTGCCACTGCACCAGCGGATCGGTCGACCAGAACTCGTGACCGTCGTCTTCCCATGCGGCCTCGGGCGGATCGACCATCGGCGGCATCGTCAGCCGGTAGTTGGATTCCACCCAGTGCCGGAGGGCGTAGAACGTACGACGCACACCGGAGTCTCGCGGGTTGTCGTGCCACAGCGCCTCAATGGCGGAGGCGGCCAGGTTGACCTGTTGGGCCGACCGGCCGCGCAGGAGTTCATCGATCCGCCGGTTAACCAGACCCATGGGCAACGACGGCGGCAGAGCGGGGGTTGAAGTGGACATTTCTTCGGTTCTCCTTCTTGTTGGGGTGGGTCCCGGGGTCCCGCCACTCTCCCCGAATGCGCTAGGGCGCGGGGAGGGCAGCGAGACCCCAGGACGACTACTGCGCGACCAGACCGCGCGTGATCACGGTGACGTCGTCTCCGTTGAACTCTCCGTGCGCCTTGACCGTCGCGGCCTTCAGCCGCATCACGTCGCCAGCGTCCAGGTCGTGCCGACCGGACCTGAACCACTTGACCGCTTGACCCGCCGGGGTCGACCCGATCAGCAGGGTGGTCCAGCCGTAGTCGCCTTTCCACTCGCGGACCACGCCCAGGTTGACCTCGAAATTGCGGACCCGTTCGCCGACCTCACCGAGGAACCCGCTGGACTTGGGCCGGGCGGCGCGAACTTGCCGCTCCTGCTCGCGCTCCAGGTTCCGGGCGTAGATCGCGACCAGGCTGGCCACGATCGCGACGTTGCGGAAACCGACCACGCCGGTCGGGCTGGCCAGGATCACCCGCAGGTTCTGCCCGTAATCCGAGTCGGCGTTGACCGTCTCGACGGTGGCGCGGATTTCGGCCAGCAGGTCCGGGTGGACGGTGGCGGCGATGCGCCCGGCCTCCACGTACCGGTCGAAGTCGCGGTTGTCGCGCGGGTTCGGCCGAGGCGGCATGTACAGCGCCCGCCGGACCTCCGACCCGGTCGAGGGAATCAACCGCTCTTCGGACGCCTTCGACGAGACGTACGCCCGGCCGCCGTTGCTGTAGCCCCAGGCCCACGCCAGCACGTCGTCGATCGCGACCTCGGTGGCTTCCCGGCGGCCGACGCTGTCGGCCGGGCGGTTGGTCGCCTCGTCCAGATCGTCGGCCAGCTCCAGCACCCACAGCCCGTGCGGACGAATGTCGGTGTACAGCTCCAAGCAGGTGTGCCCGACCTGGGTCAGCGCGCCGGTGGCGATCTCGCGAACCAGATACAGCCGCGAGCGCTGCCGGTCGGTGCCGCAGTGTTCGCAGGCGCGGTCGCCGCGCGGCCGGAATCCACCCAGCTCGACGCCGGGCGCGGAGTGCACCGTGAACCCGGCTTCTTCAGCCACCAGGGTGGCGGCGAACTCAAACCGCGCCGACCGCACGACCAGCGGACCGGTCAGGGTCGCGATGTACCACTGCTCGTGGTAGGTCGTGGTCAGCTCCGGCGCGTCCGGGTCCGCCACGGTCTCGGTCCGCGAGTAGGGGGCGTACTCCACGTCGAACCGCTGGTCCGACCCGGCCTGGCGCAACCGCCGGTTGGCCGCGTCGATCTTGGTGCGGAAGGCGTCGAGGTTGTACGCCGGGATGTCCCAGGTGTGGACGGCGGCGGGGGGTTGGGTGTCGGTGCTCATGTGGGGTTCCTGCTCTCTCTTTGTGTGGGGGTTGGGTCAACTGGCCAGCGCGTCGAGGCGCTCGATGGCCCGCTTGTACTCGATGGTGGCGCGGATCGCCTCGATTTCTCCTTCGGTGATCTGCGCGCTAGCGCGCTGCAAGGTCCGCTGCAGCGCGCTGGCGGGGGTGGGTTGGTGCCGTGGTCTCTGTGGAGTTTTCAAACTGCTGTACTACGTACCTTACCATATCCCGCGCCCAGCACAAAACCCACCCCGCGTCCCGGGCGTGTCGACCTGGACTTATGACACGTCGCGCAAGGCGTCGCGCGGAATCCACTGACCGCGATCGGTCTGCACCAAGCAATCCCACGTGAACCAGGTGTAGTCGACGAACCGAACCTGGCGGCCGGTGGCCGCGCTGAACTCGCGGCAGTCGGCCGTGTCGACCCAGTGCAGCCCGTACCGGATCGGAATCACGAACGCGACCACGACCGCTGCGACGATCGCGACCGGGACGCCGCAGATCGCCAGCAGCGACCACAGACCCTCCAACATCTGGCGAAACTCGCGCCGGAACTGACTCACTGTTCCAACTCCTTCGCTATCTGGGCAGCCACCGCGCGAGCGTTGGCCTGGCGGGTGTCGCAGTCAACGAGCGCTTGATGAATACAAGCGGCCGAGGCGTACGGGTCGTTCAGTTGGACCATCCACCTGTGAGGCGTGTCCGGGTCGTTGACGACATACACCGGACAGTCGAACACCAGGTACTGCTGCGGCGCGCGAGCGCGACGGGTCTGCTCGGCCAGGTTGGCGAAGAACACCACGTAAGCGTTCTCGAACACCGGCGCGAGTCGGCGCGACCGCCGCCAAGCGCGGTACCGGTCAGCCAGCCCACGCAGCCAACGGTCCAGCCCGGCGGGCGCACCGGCGGGTGCAGGCGCGCGGGTCACCGGAAGTGCCTAACCACACCGTCGGAGCCGGGCTGGGGACTGGATTGCGTCATCTCACCACCACATCTCGCCGTCGTGCAGAACCACAGTGAACTGGTCCCCGTCGTTCGCGGAGTCGATTGCCGCGCACACGTCGCGCCGGTCGACCGGGGCCAGCCGGGCGACCAGCGTCGTCGCGCTGAGGTTGATGGAGGCGTGGTTGCCGGTCGAGACGTTCACCGCCTCGATCACGCGGTACGTCTTCGCGGTGACGGAGGTGCGGGCGGTGAGGACTTTGTAGGCCTGGCCGCGCTCGACCGCGCCGAGCATCACCCCTCGGTACAGGTCGCCCGGCTGCAGCTCAGCCGCCTCGATCACGGTGCTCACTCGAACACCGCCTGCGGGAACCCGGCGATGCCGCCAGCGCGGTCGACCTCGCGCATGAATGCCCACGCCCGGTCGCGGTCGGCGATCTGGCAGACCTGCGGCTGGCGCGAGGCATCCTGCCGGTACGTCACCGTGTAGTAGGCGATCTTGCGGGCGGAGCGGACGAACGTGTCGTACCCGCCGTCGCCGAGCGTTGGGTGGACCGGGGTCGGGGTGACTGAGGTGATCCTCATCGGGGTCTCCAATCGGAGTGGGAGGGACCGCCGGGGCAGGTCGCCCCGGCGGGTCGAGCGGGTCAGATCGCGCGCTGCAGGTCGTCGAACGTGACGAACGGGGCGTACGGGTCGTCGAGAACGCACTGGCGGGCGCGAGCGACCAGGGCATCGAGTGGTTTAAGTCCCACGGTGGAAGTTCCTTCCCGGCCGGGCGTTTCCCGGCCTGAGAGGGATCTTACCATACCCTTTAGTATGGTAACAACCCGGAGGCGTCGAGAGTGCGACGGAGGCCAAAGGAGACACCAGGACGGCCTACCGGGAGACCGTGACCGACTCGACCGGCCGGGTGTCCCAGCGCGCGGCGTCGATACCACCCGGGACACCCGGGAAGAACTGCGCCCATTTGTCGCGACCGAACCGCTGGATCTGCTCGACCAGACCAGGCGCTTCGGCTGCGGGCAGCAACATTTCGAGCGAGTCGTGCACCATCAACAACAAACCGCCGCCGCGCGAGCGGTACGGGCGCAACAGCCGGTTGGTGTAGATCAGCCACTCCTTGGTGAACTCGGCCTGCATGGTCTGGACCAGCTGGTTAAACGCCGAGTGGCTGTCCTCGTGTTTGGCGTAGTACCGGCGTCGGCCGTTGGGCA